>JAAYIV010000118.1 GCA_012523305.1 Spirochaetales bacterium | reverse complement strand
TCTGCTCCCCATATCCAGATTGGCCTGCTTATGAGGGCCATGTATGGATGCGTAAAGGAATCGATGATCTGCATGAGGGTATTGAACTGGGTATCATACTTATTACTATTATCTGGCCACATGGTGCGATCACGATCCTGATATCCGGAACTTATCGACACCATTTGCAACTCTGAAGGATGGCGATCCGAATTTTTACCAAAAAACATCTGGCCACCTGGTTGTTTGAACGCTATTGTATCGCACATATTGTTATTCCCCCGGTAAATCTTACCATGCGCACAGATAGTGTGAAAGCAAAATTCCCTCGATGCAATTACATTGACGAACCGGGATGGCTATGATATTCTGTATACAAATTTAAATTTTGTATACAGAATTATGGTAAACACACATTATGATGAGGGTACTGTGAACGGTGAAGATCTGCCAAATATCATTTATAAAACGTTGCACAAAGAAATTTTAAACCTAAGCATCAAACCTGGGCAGGCACTTTTGGAATCGGATGTCTGTAACCGCTTCAATGCATCGCGTACTCCGGTGCGCACGGCATTCCAACGCTTAAGCGACGCAGGATTGCTCAGCATCGTCCCTTATAAAGGAGCTTTCGCCACCTATTTGGACTTTGATTACATCACGCAAATGATATTCATGCGTCATGCCGTAGAATCCAAGGTCATCGCGGAGGCTATTGCTTTGGATGATCCGTTCTTGGTAGAGGCAATCAGGTATAGCCTGAGATGCCAACGTCTTCTGCTGGATACCCCATGTACGGTGGAAGAATTCTATACGATGGATTCACAAATGCATCGACTGTGGTTTGCATCGGTTAAGCGTGAACTTTTGTGGCAAACCATTCAGGACTTTGAAGTCCATTATACTCGTTTCAGAATGCTCGATATCGTCGCAGTGGGTAATTTCAGGCAAATTGTTGAAGAGCATGAGCAATTATTCGAGGCATTCGAAAAACGAAAAGCCGTCGATGCAGAACGTATACTTGAAACGCATCTGCAGGGCGGGGTGAAACGGTTGGGAACAAAACTCATTCATGAGTTTTCCGGTTATTTCAAAAAATAAACATAGTACGTGGAGGACGAGATGGAGATACGAGAATATGTGAATTCAGCCTATGCTGAGCGGATGAACACGGCCGAGTTGCGCGCACAGTTTCTGATCGAACGCGTGTTCGAACCCGGGAAAGCGACGATGGTGTACAGCCACGTGGACCGGATGATCGCCGGGGGGATCATGCCGGCGAGCGAAGCGATCGTGCTTGCTGGGGGCAAGGAGCTGGGCAGCGAATACTTTTTACAGCGGCGGGAGCTGGGGATCATCAACATCGGCAGTGCGGGCACGGTGGTGCTGGACGGCAAGCCCTATCGTGTCGGCGAGCGCGACGCGCTGTACGTGGGCAAGGGAACGCGCGAGGTGCTGTTCACGAGCGAAGACGCGCAACATCCGGCGAAATTCTACTTCAACAGTGCGCCGGCGCACCGTGGTTGCGAGACGCGCCTGGTGACGCTGTCCGATGCGAGGAAGGTCGCGCTGGGCAGTGACGAGCAGTGCAACAAGCGGGTGATCAACCAGTACATCCATCCGGCGGTGGTGGAAAGCTGCCAGCTGGTGATGGGCATGACGGCCCTGGCACCCGGTTCGGTGTGGAACACGATGCCGGCGCACACGCACGAGCGGCGCATGGAGGTGTACCTGTATCTGGACGTGGATGATGATCAGGTGGTGTTCCACCTGATGGGCAAGCCCGACCAGACGCGGCACATCGTGGTGCGCAACGAGCAGGCGGTCATCAGCCCGTCGTGGTCGATGCACAGCGGGGTGGGCACGAAAGCCTACACGTTCATCTGGGGGATGGCCGGCGAGAACCAGGCGTTCGACGACATGGATCATATCCCGATGGAAGTTTTATTATAAAAGAGTGCTATGTTTGATCGCAGCTGAATTTGGTCTTGATAAAAAAGCAGAGATTGCCACTCGAAACAGCACGGGCTTCCGTATCGGTTTTGCCGAAGCGGAAGCCCGATATCGTCAGTGTTGATGATGTAAGTTCTATTGAGACACGACAACAAACTTTCGGTTATTATGCCACGAATAATAGTACGCCGTTGCGATCTGACAGCCGGTACAGTGAAGCGAAACCGGAAAGAATTCACGTTGGAAGATAGGATATTCCTACCGACCTCATGGGAAACAGCAATCTTTTTGCCTTCTACGGCAAGGAACTGCATATGCCGGTATGTCCTCGCTTACGAATGTTAAAATCGCTTAGTGTATGCATGGCAATAAGGAAGTGTGCCTTTGTGCTCATAATAGTCTTGATGATACTCCTCGGCAGGCCAGAATATCGCTGCCGGTCTCACTTGAGTGGCAATGGCATATCCTTTTTCTTCGAGCAGTCCGATAAGTTTCAACGTAACATCATATTCATGACGACTCCTATAGAATACTGCCGACAAATATTGGTTGCCGATGTCCGGACCCTGACCACCTACCTGGGTGGGATCATGGATTTCAAAGAAGTATCTTGCCAATTTTTCATATGAAATAATTAAGGGGTTATAGACTACCTCGACGGCTTCCAAATGACCGGTCTTATGCGTGAGGACATCTGTGTAGGTCGGATGTTCCGCGGTACCCCCGGTATAGCCCGATGTGGCTTCGTATACACCGTCTAATGTTTCAAACAGGTATTCGACTCCCCAGAAACATCCTCCTGCGAATGTTGCCTTTGCCTTGGGAGGTTCCTCTCTGAACACCATCGAAATCGAATTGACACAGTGGCGGGTATTCTTTTCAGTAAATCGTTCACCATAGAACACATGGCCTAAATGTCCTTTGCATGTCGCGCATACTATTTCAGTTCTCTGTCCGTCCGCATCAGGATACGTATCGACGGCATCGGGCAATTCATCATCGAATGAAGGCCAGCCACAGCCCGAATGGAACTTATCTTGCGAAACATATAACGGAGAATCGCATTGGCGACAGTAATAGGTTCCCTCGGAGGTAGTATCGGTATATGCTCCGGTGAAAGCCCATTCCGTTCCTTTATCAAGAATTACTTGTGCCTCTTTTGCATTGAGTCTGTTCAATAACGCTGGATCGATTTGTTCATACGGATAGCGTTTCTCATAATCAACTGCCGGCATGATCGTATCTCCTTCGTGTTCTTTCTGCCCGAATGCGAACACATCGGTAATGGTAAGTAACAAGACAAGATATATAACGACTGTTCTACGTCTCATAGTTTGATCTCCAATATACGTACTGTAGCATGAAGTAGGCAATCAGTAAGATATCAAATGATGAAATTCTGAAACTTTTCCAAAAAATACTTCCTATGAAATGATGCGTCTCGAACAGTGTTCATCCCCACACATGAAAAAAGTGTTTTTTATGGTAAAAAAAGATATTGTTGGACATAATTGCTTATATAGGTAGACTAATTCCATGGAGGTGGGAAATGGGCGGCATCCAATCGTGTATCAGACGTTATACCGCGGAGATACGGAAGAATTATCTCCAGCAAGCGTTCAGGCATATCATCTCGTTCATGTCAACGTGCAAAAGCACATTGGAGAGTAGCTACCCTGATCATGTGTTTGGCAATCTCTATCCCGGGTATCTGGATATGACGTATTTTTCCTGTACCCACAAGAGGCTTGCACAGTTAAAACTTAAAATAGCCCTGGTCTATATTCATGCATCAGGAAGGTTTGAATTATGGCTTGCGGCACAGAATAAGAAGATCCAGTCTGAGTATCACGAATTATTGAAACATAAAGAGCTGGGCTTGTATACTCTTTCTGACATACAACCCGGCGTTGATGCGATCGTTACATGCACCAGTATCGGACAGCCTGATTTTGATGACCCGAAGCAGCTTGTATCATTGATTGAGAACAACATCATTGCATTTACCGATGATATGATCCGACTGATTGGCCAATAACGAGGGTACATAGCGAATCGTACTGGAGCAATCTATCATGTATGCGATCTTTCGGCCCATGCTCGATATCGAGGGTAACGAACTTGGAAAAATGTCCATGATAATCCTTCGTAGAGATTATCCTGATCATACTATTCATGGTATGTCCGATGTCGATTGTTACTACGAGAAACTTAGTTATCATCGGGCTGGGTCAATCTTTGATGAAAAGTGAAGCTTTCTGGCTGTTAACCTGATCCTTTGGATATTTCAATTAGAATCGGTAACGCAGTCCTACTTGCGGATGGAGATCCACTTTCAGTTCCTCAATAAGGTCGGTAGATCCTCGCGGTTCCCAGACCACAGCATATCCCAATTCGATCGGGATGGAAAAATGGTGGAACAGTAGCACTTCAATACCAATACCGGCTCCTACGGTGAACACCGACGAATATGGTTGAATGACTGACGTATCAAAATCTCTTGCGATATAACCCCGATAATTACCGCCGGTAAAGAGGTAAATTTGTCCACCCAGCCATTTACCAAAATCATCTCCATAGATAGTTCGTTGGTATTCCACCCCGATGATGAAATCAAGCACGCTCGTAGTTATCAGCGAATTGCCTTCAAAAAAGAATCCTAATGTTGTCTGGATTGCTGATTGATCGAATCGTTTTTGGTAACTTAACCCATACCCGGAGATCTCACCGATTTGACCGCCAAGACTCTGATCGAATAGCATGTAGCTTGGCTGTTCCTCTGCTGCCAGTGGTAATACGCACAGACAGGTAAGGACGATAAGAATAAATATATATTTTGTTTTCATAGTGCCAATTGTAGCACCTTACACATAAATGGAACAGAATTATTACAAAGTATCGGTCTGAATAAGACGATTGATTATTCTGGGAATTCACTATATGGCACATATCCGACAATCGTATTGGCATGATTATGTACTACATTCGAATAGTTGCTGACATCCCACAAGTCATGTTCAGAAAGCATACTGTATTTAGTAGCATCGACGCTCACCGTAACCGGAATATGCTGGGCGATCAGGGATTTGATAAACTCGATGTCATCATCTTTCAAAACGATATGTACATAGTCGGTCACCTTCGTTTCTATCGCTGATCTGTACAGGGGAGCCTCTCGCCACGCATCTGATCCAGGCCATGTAGAGATGTACACATCCTCAGTTCCGACATACGGCATGGTATTCCATGAAGCCGATCCGATCTCTGATAATAACTCGAGCGCTTCATGATAGATCATTCCTTCATCCATTCCGCCGTTAGATAGGTTGTAGATGAATGCGGGACTGATGATGTGATCGAGTTGACTGTCAGGAGCCATCATCGTGTCATCCCAGGCTACCGAATCAAAATTCCAGTTATTCTCTTTCGCTTCAATATATGTCTTCGCATAATAACCGGTCGAGAATGCGACACAGGCTCCCGCTTTTCCTTGATCACCGATAGGAGGGAATGCGGGATCCGCTGAAAGATCGATACGCTCAGGCAAGCCTGAGGTGATTGAGCGAGGTATCCGATCTATCGTTCGGGCGGCATGTTCTGTTGAGTCGGACAATATTTCGGGGGGAATTTTCAATCCGGTGCCGTGGCCAAACACCGTTGTACTCTTTTCGTCATAATCCGACGAATAAACTTCCCGTACATGCACCAGTTCATCACTCGTCAACGAACGGCTTGTGGCATGAGGAAGTTGGGAGCGAGATGTCGATCTGTTGATCGAATCGGATGACGTGGTGAGTTCTGATAGCGAAATTGAGACTTCGTTCAGGCCGTAGGTGATCGGAGCATTGATTTGGTCAGTACGCAGTATCTGTGTAGGTGGTCCGCCATAGTGATCATGATATTCCAAAGAGAATGATGCTATCGATCCGATAGCATCGTCCGATTCATTTTTCACTCTCAATGTGAGCAATACATCTTGCGATAATGTTTCAGACCATTCCGTGATATCCATCACTATCTTATTATTTGGAAAGGGCTCGTTTTCTGCAGGTCTTGTCTTATCAGCGAAAGCAAAAGGAGTAAAGGCTTTTTTCTTAACATATTTATTGGCGATGGGATCGAACAATCCTATTTCAATGAACAAATCTCCCATGGAAGAAAAGTCTAGTTCAAAGGTTGTCACATACTTCGGATCGTAATGTATTCGATCAGCTTGAAACGTAATATATGCTGTCGAAGCAAGTAGTGCGTCCTCGGTAATCCAGACAAATCCGTCATATTCATGCTCCCATGGATCGTCTGCAGATCCGATTCCCCATGAGTTTGCCATTTTGAAGTACGTCTTCGGTATCCAGTGGGCATACAAAGTGACAGTCGGCGAATAGGCAGTGAAATTATCATACGGTCCATAGAAAGTTCCCGTTTGGTCCGGTTTTGTATTCCAGCCTATGAATTTGAAATTGGTCTTAACAAGGTCTCCACTATTATCTGGAAGGATGAATATCCCTGATTTTACTATGTCATCTGCAGGGACTGACCCGCCATGTGCACCATTGGCATCATATGTGATCGTATAATCGTACGATGATAGAAGCGGACAACCTAAAACCAGCATAGTGGTTATGGTACACACGATACACACGACGATTCCAATTTTCATCGTATCCTCTCCATATCCATATTCACATGATTCTCTCGTGAGGCATTCTTGTCAAATCAAATCCCATGAAAAGTAGAGATATTCAGGTGCAAAATCCGGGAAAATGAATGCATATAATTATTATATGTATGAAATAAAGGCAGTATCGAGCATATCCGATTAAACAGGCATCACACATTCTGATCGATGAACGCAGCGCCACTTTCACCTGAGGACAGTTCAGGCATGTTCCGTCGCCTATACGATGCAACTATGTTTTGTCGGTTGTATCGGACAACAGTCTTTTCAGCTATCTCTTGTACCTAGTTTGCGACATGTTGAACATCCTCGCTGCCTGGGTAACCCGGTATGGTAGACAGTACGGGTGAAAGTACCGACCACATCGACTTAATTCTTTGTGATATGTAAGGTTCATGAAAATGATTCAAATCTTTTTTCCAATATAAAATACGTATCCGTAATATTGTTTGTATCTTGAATATAAGTCAGCTTCCCGTCTCATAAAAGCAACCAAATCCTCAACTGTCTTATTTCCCGCATGTTTTTTCAAGAATGATTCTTGCCTGGCTTTTTGCGGGATAAAATAATTGTCTATCCAACAACTTTCAGACAACGTGAATACGGCAACAGGAAGATAACCTGCTCGTTGCATGGTCAAGACATTATCTCCGATGGTGCTGATGTCAGGCACCGCGTCCGTCCACCACTTCTCAATCTCGGTAGGGCGTTCATCGGTAAACCAAGATTCGTAGGTTATCGCGACATAACCATCCTTCTTAAGGAACTCTTTCCAATGGATCAATCCTTTTTCAAAACCGATATTGGCAATAGCTCCTTCAGACCAGATGAGATCCAACGAGTCATGCTCAAACGGCAGATCATCTATCGAAGCGACAAGACCTTTTACCCGGTGCTGCACACCGAGTGTCCTGGCTGTTGCATCCAGTTTGGCAATTGATCCGGCAGAAAGATCTACGGCGGTAATGGATGCTTCTGTGTGTTGGGCCAATATCATTGTTTGAGCTCCGGTACCACAGCCTAAATCAGCTATCCTTGATGTATCCGAGATGTTTTTGATATAACCTAGCGCCCTGAGGGTTTCTTCAGTGCTCCCGGGCCCCTGTCGTTCAAGGTCCATAAAATATTCGTTGATGAGGGTAAGGTCAATTTCGTGGATTGATATATCTTCCATTATTCATTCTCCCTTTCTTCCATGCTAACCGATTAAATTCTTCCGTTGCCCTAATTCTTCATTGCGATTTCCATCACGAACAATACTCACATCTTATGGCATGTCACACTATCTGGCGAATCGGATCAAAAGTCATTGTCGGCCCATGCGCTTGATGGGTACAACCGAATCTTAGCATATGTGACGAATCCTCGTCTTGTGGCCATACTCGTTCTTGCGACGATTCGATATGTTTGTCGATCGTGGCATTGCCGCAAAAAATTGTGGAGACGATTGCCACCGCCTATGGAAGTCGATGCGATATGCATGTGCGTCGGTTTGAATGCATCAACATATTACAAATGAATTCCTTGCCATCGGCTGTCTGACCTTTCAAATCATGATCTGTTTACAGTTGTCCTATGCGAAATATATATCACCGTATCCGGGCACAAAGATGATTCAGATCGCTCCGGAAGATGTTCTAATGGCCCTGGGTATTGTACTTGAACATACTTTTTCATACGGACAGATCGCATATCGACAGACAGCTTTCCATACTCAGTGATTGCCGTTTTGATTTCACGACTTGCCTCAAAAGGTTCGCCCTTATGCTCGAACGTACATGTTCTTGAATCTCATATTTCACTTTCATTGACCCGATATAAGACCCCCTTGGCAATGATATGAAAAACGATCATGCCAAGAATTTCCAGGTAGCATGTTCTAAAATACAGCGGTAGTGAATCGATACGAAACTATAATACGCTATCGATTATGATTGATAATCCGTGTTCGAACCATTTTCAGTCTTGCCCAACATCGCTTGTGCCTCAGCGACAATCTGCGCGTCAAATCCCATATATTCCAACAATCTGATTGCATTCCGACTCTTCGATGGCCCTTCCTTCACCTTATAATCGAATACTATTTCATTTCCGATGAACTGTTCGCAGAAATGATAATTTTCATACACCCGTTCCAATATCCTGGTCAATTCCACGTCGTGTGATGCAACCACGCATATGCTTTCAGTATTGTGTAATACACGCAACACGGCTGTAGATGCTGCTATACGTTCGGGCGTATTCGTTCCGCGTAAAATTTCATCGATGAAACAGATACAACGCTGTTTATTGCACTCGCGTATAATTCGTAGAAGCGATCGGATTTCAATCATGAAATAGCTCTCGCCACTTTCGATATCATCACGCAACGCCATCGAAGAAATCACATGGGCTCGTCCGAGTGAAAAAGCTCTTGCGCAACATACATGCAATGTTTGGGCAAGAATGTGATTCACGGCTATCATCTTGATAAATGTAGATTTGCCGGAAGCATTCGATCCGGTCACGATACAATCGTTGTCCAATACTATGCTGTTGGGAACCGGATCAACGATCAAGGGATGATATCCTTGCTCCACTACGATTACATGTTCCTCTTTGAAACTTGGAGTGCAATGCCATGGGAGACTTGCACAAAATGATGCGGTGCTCACCGCCACGTCAAGTTCACCGATAATCGCATATAATCGACGCAGTTCAGTATTATGGGCTATCATCACATCGACGGTACGGTTGTAGAGAATCAAATCTGAAAGGAACACGGCCTTGAACAATAGAAACGGCAACTCCAATTCGGATGCGCTCCGGTGCATGCTCCCAGGTAATACTCCCCTCATGCTTTTGTAAGGGGCGAGAGCCGCTTTGAGAGTGTCTTTCAGATTGCCCTTATCAGGTTCGCCGGTTCCGGCAAAATCAGGTGACGCTATTTCTTGTAGCTTGCTGTCGAACACTCTTTGGATCGACTTAGCTCCGTGCACGAGCGCAGAAAAATAACGAAGACTCTCCAGATCGCTTTCTAGCGATTTTCCTTTGACCACGGCGACAATTACATTGAAACATACGAAACACAACAACATTGCTACGCCAACGAGCATCGTGATGGGAATGACAGACAACGCTACTATCGGCAGCAATGCCAATACTTTGTATACCCACTCATGAGGTAACCGCTTAGCAACCGGGTCGAATAGATATGTGGCAAGTCCGCTACCTGATCGTCTTCCGATACCTTCAAGGATTCGTTGGAGACGCATGCGGGATTTTGGGTCTTCGGCACACCATGTTCTGAGATGTGTCCGAAACGCAAGCAAACCATCTGGTGCGTGCACATCGTGCAGGACGTGATACAGATATTCTTCTCCGATGGAACAATGACAAGCGTTGATTCTCTGGAATATGCTGTCCATCGATAAGTCATTCCATGTGGTGGCGTCGATATACGTGTCTTGGCCATCTGATTCCAAAGCGTTGACATGATAAGAACGAACATACCGCATTTCTATCATTTCAGATCGAACCCGTCCGAACGAATCCATCAACACCTGGTCTGATTTGGCACGCGAGCGTTTGACAAGCAACCATGTTGCGGCTGCCAGAAGGGCAATTGCCACGACAACAACGATAATCATGATGTGACTAACCTTAGAAAAATCATAATATAAAAGTACTTGCGTCCGCTACATAGGTCAAGAAGAAACAGGAAAGGCTTACGAAACACAGTGCCAAATCTGTCGCTCTCACATGGAAAGAAGTATGACAAACAGCGTATCAACAACGTTGTTTTTATCATCGGGATTTTATTGCCGGTTGTCATTTCATCATGTGGGGAATCGAAATTCGGGACGTTTGTTTCTCCATGCTCGCTAGTGTTTCGCATCAATAGGTGAATACTAAGTACATCGATTCTGACTCGATGGCATCGCTATGTTCCGGCTACCAGAAAAATCAATAATATGGGATAGTAAGACCATGCAGATAACATTGTCACCATTACAAATCAAAGATATCGATCGAGTCATGCAGATCGAACGGATAAGTTTCACCGAGTCCGTGGTTGAAACCGCTGGTGTGTATGAACAGAGATTCCGTGTGTTCAAGGAAGGAAACCTCGGATATTTTTATGATGGAACGCTCATCGGTTTTTTCTGCAGTGAGTTATGGAAGTATGAAGTTGAGTATTCACTTTCCAGGTTTTCCCTTGATCATGATATCAGCGAATATCATGATCAAAAGGGAACTGAACTATACATTTCCAGTTTCGCGGTCGATAAGCGATATCGCGACCGATTACGAGGAAAAACGGCATTTGCATTGGGAATGAAACACATGTGTGAATCGTTTCAGATAAAGAGTGCCATTTTGTTGGTTGCAGAGCGGTGGATAGCTGCCAGGAACATCTACACCCAATGGGGATTCAAGGATATCAGATGGATCGAACATTTTTTTGAGAACGGAGCTGGAATCATCATGAGAACCGGAATCCCAGGTTGAAGTAAGCGGATCCGATTAGTTTGAACACATGTCAGTTTACATGCTGTGACTGCTGTGTTGTTATTGAAATTTCTTAGATGGTGCATAAAACTCATGAATTGAGTTCGGATTTGACATTGTTCATCGCTTCTGGCAGTAACGGCATAATCGGATATGCGACCATCTTAGCGGCCGCATCTATGAACAATCGACCAAAACGGAAGTGATGCCCATAGAAAGGGATACAATCGTTATATGATACAGATGAAGGTATATAAACATCCGGCTATCCAGATGCGACAGATCCGTTTCGGTCATTGGCATCGATGTGTGTTAGTATTACCAGATGCGTTGGATCCAGCGGAGAAGGACCTTTGTGTCTTATACAGCAAAGCGACATCTGTTTCAGGTTCCGGCATATTATTTTTCGATACCGATAAATCAGGTCGTTAGGCCTATGTATTCTGCCCAACGCACAGCATGTGCGCCAATGTTCGTTCCAGCCAACAAAAGCACGCTGAAGCGTTCATCACGGATCCCTATGAGCAGTATGAAATAACACAGACAGAAACACATTGAGAAATATTCAAAGTATCCCGATACATTTCAAGTAATAAGTTGCTTGGGTCATGTTACGCGTGTGTGTTTTCCTAAGGATATTCTGGCGATGATTGTTCACTGTATGCAAACTGATACATAACCGCTTTGCTATCGAATTGCTATCCAAGCCTTGGGCTGCCAATGCCAAGATTTCTCGTTCCCTGTTGGTAATGATATGTTCGGCACTAGCTTGTTTTTCATTACTTAAGCAGACACGTTGGTTCTTTGTCTCGATTAAGAACCAACAAGGCTGTTCATCTTCGGGATAGTGGTCCAACACGTCTGAGATGATCAGCATGATCCATGCATTACCCGCCGTATCACTCTCGAATACCGTCATCTGATGGAGAAACCTGATATAAGCGGTTCCGTTTTTATTTCTTACCCGATAGTCATAGACCAATTTGTAATCTTTGATATGTTCGTGATGTGCCTTAAGAAAATAATACATCTTGATCTCAGAATCATACATGAGTGCGATATCATCAGGATGGATCATCGCATGATATCTTTCACTGCTGAGGGATTGTTGTTGTTCTTCCTTTGAAAACCCGAGTAGTTCCATATGGCGATCAACTTGTAATAAAAATCTGGCTTGATGTATGTCATAGAGGGAGATCGAGCGGTTCTCAACCCGTGAAAGCTCTTCAATGCTTCGTAATTTTGGCCCAAGGCTGTCATAATCGCTTTGGCTCACCTGACAATGCAAGTCTGTTTTGAGTTTCGAATAGGTCCTTTTCAGCATCCCTACGTCCAAATCCATGAAATGATGATTTCTCCCTATATCGCCATAATGTACTATCGCTGTACACTTTACAATCATGAAACAACCGGTACATCCATTATACAAACGATTCCCTCCTTCTGAAAGCTGCAGTTGCGATATCTGTACGAGTTACTGCCTGCGTCCCGGATGGCCATTGGTTCAAGAGGCCAGAATGGCCATTGGAAACGGCCAAGCAAATCGATTGATGATCGAATTTTCCACCGACTATGCCTTCGGCATCCTTGTTCCTGCATTCCGTGGAAACGAAGGACTGTATGCTCTGGATATCTATTCTCATAACGGATGTACGTTTCTCACGTCATCGGGATGCTTGATCTTCGAAACCCGGTACCGTCCGTTGGAATGCTGTTTTTGCCATCATGCTAGAAATGGTCTTGGTTTGAGTTGCCATCTTCAGATCGCACGTGATTGGAACACGTCAAAAGGCAAGCGTCTAGTACAGAGATGGCTTGCCATGCAGCATTTGAAATACCCGCGATCCTTCACGGAAATTATTAGTGGCGAAATGAAGCACCGTGTCGCCGAACGTCCTTTCGGTCAAGGATGACGGTATTGGAGAATGTGCGAATTGGGTCCGGCATGTCTGAGATTGCTATGCTCTGAGGATGTTCTGTATGGCTTTGCCTTTTGCCAATTCATCGATGAGCTTGTCCAGGTATCGAATTTCACGCATGACAGGATCTTCGATATCTTCAAGTCGGATGCCGCAGACCACTTTTTTGATATTGAGCCTCACAGGATGTGGATGAGGA
>JAAYIV010000117.1 GCA_012523305.1 Spirochaetales bacterium | reverse complement strand
GCCGTTGACTTCCTGAATAGGGAAAGAGGATACCGGATGCCAGCGCAAGATTTGACATTACCAGATTCAATGTGTATAGTTCCCAATAATGATACACATCGAATTCGGGAGGCCTTCATGCGTACAAATATTGTTATTGATGATCAACTGATGAGTGAAGCACTACTCGTCTCAGGCTATAGAACCAAGAAAGAGGCGGTTGAGGAAGGATTGAAACTCCTCATCCATATGAAGAAACAAGCCAAGATTCGAGAACTCAGGGGAAAACTGAAGTGGGAAGGCGATCTTGATGAAATGAGAACCAACGTATGATTGTCGCAGATACATCCGTTTGGATCGATTATGTGAACGGAGCGATTACTCCTCAGACAGACATTCTCGATAGCGAATTGCGACAAAATAGAGTGGCCACCGGCGATTTGATCATGGTGGAATTCCTCCAGGGATTTCGAAGCGACACACAGTTTCAGCTTGCGAAGCGCATGATGGATGCTCTCGAGTATCATGATCTTGTCGGCAAAGAGTTAGCTCTGATGGCTGCACAGAACTTCCGAAAGCTACGAAAGCATGGAATCACTATTCGGAAAACCATCGATGTACTCATAGCGACCTTTTGTATTGAATACGGATTCGAACTACTGCACAATGACAGGGATTTCGATCAAATGGAGTCGATCCTTGGGTTGCGGGTGAGGCACTGAGCTCTCAAGAACAACATGAAAAACGAGCAGGCAAAGTAATGTATACACGGTGTACTGGACCATCTGATCTTCAACGATGAATTGTTCAAACCGATGCTCGAGGAGAATGAGTTGAATTGATGTCGTAAACCATAACGTAACCATATCAGATACGTTAACGTAACCACAACATAACCAAATGTTGACAACGAGGATTCTGTAGCTGGTACCTATATCTGTCGCTTATTTCTCATGGTCGGCGATCAACTGACTCTTGAGATCGCGTAGCCGGCCATCCTTTTGGTATTGATAGATATCGATCGCAGTGGAAGAAGGCCCAGTAGTCACCACCGCGAACGTCCTGCTGAGGAGGCTACCATCCTTCTCCTTGTAATTGGTGTTGTGGTCGATCCAAGTACCAGTATTCACATAGTAGTGGCCATTGCCATAGTCGTAGAACAATGGGACATGGGTGTGTCCGAAGATCACTACGCTGGTATCGCTTTGAGCGTTGTCGACTTCAAACTGCGCTCTAGCCTGGCTTTCGAAATACTTGCTGTCAAGTGCACCCAAGGCTGCTTCTGAGAAGCTGGATTTCACACGTACCCCATTGGCCTTCTGACGGGCGTCCCATGTCCGTTGATAGTTCGGAAAGAGTACGGGAGCAGAAATTTCTCCCTGCTCGTTACGTACCGGATACAAATCCTGAATCGAATAGGTATCGTTGTATCCATCAATGCGCATATCCAAAAGCTTGTCCCCGAATCCATCGGTTGGAGTGATGTTCTTGAACACAGTTTCCATGGTCCGATAATAGGCATAAGCTCCGAATTGGTCAGGATCGTTCACACGGTCTGGAACAGTCTCGATCACCGGCAGGCTAGCCCTATAGGCAGGTTTTCCCTTGAGTACCCAGTCTGCCGCGAATCTAGCGTAGAAGTATCCCGGAGGAAACATGGTAGGGCCGTTGGTGAGATGAGCATTGGTTATGGTATCTGGTGCCGAAAACACATCATACCGGTGGCCATGCTCAATGACGATTTCATTTCGGTCACCGGTACGATACAACCCGACTCCAAGGTGTTGCGAACAGACTTTCATGCCTGGGATTGCCTCCTCGATGTATTGGACGTTGACTGACATGTCATGGTTTCCGACGACATATACCAAATTGATACCTGCATCCATGACGTCCTTGAAGGCATCCACTAAATCTTTGTTGTTCTCGATGTTCTTTCGGTAGAATTCCGCCCTGTCGATTTCAACAAAGGAGAGCGGCAGGAACCATTCATCAAGAATATCACCGTTGAGCACTACTTCCCGAACATCTGAAGTCACAGCGATGCGTTGCAGGAATTCGATGAGATACGGTCGATTCTCCAGAATCTCCGCATAGGCATCTTCAAAGCCAGTGTGAAGGTCGCTGACCACGATAATCTTGTCTCGTGTGCT
>JAAYIV010000116.1 GCA_012523305.1 Spirochaetales bacterium | reverse complement strand
TTCTGAGACGAAATCTTCATCAAAGGCATTGAGCAGATTCTCTGCCAACATGCCTGGAGAAGCACCTACGGTATCAACGAAGTGTTTTCGCTCAGCTGTTTCCAATTTGCTGTTCAGGCGAATCATACGGTTGGCCAGTGAGGTGAGCGTTTCCTCATCCCGCGAGCCAAGGGCGACGTTCATCATCAAATCCTTCAAACTGACCGAGGGTTTATACTCCAGCGGCCTGGTATCGGACTTAGTCGACTTGGTCACTCCGACGGCATCCACGATGATAAAGCGATCTTTGTTCTCAGAGGCAGAAGGTGTCACCTTCTGCAAATCATCTTTGCTGAGAACACGGGTCCCTCGTCCTTTCATTTGCTCAAAGTAGTTCTTGCTCCGTACATCCCGCATGAATAACAGACACTCGATCGGCCTTACATCCGTTCCGGTTGCGACCATGTCCACTGTGACTGCAATGCGTGGATTATAGT
This sequence comes from Spirochaetales bacterium, assembly GCA_012523305.1. Taxonomy (GTDB): domain Bacteria; phylum Spirochaetota; class Spirochaetia; order Sphaerochaetales; family Sphaerochaetaceae; genus JAAYDK01. The sequence continues at coordinate 2,038 of JAAYIV010000116.1, read as the reverse complement.
CGTTACGGAAGGATCTAAGCACAGAGTCAGGGTTCTCGACCGAATAGGTGATTTTACGACAAAAATCATTGCCCTCTCCAAACTCCTCCCGAACAATCTGGACGATGTCGTCTGCATGACTATCCCGTTTCGCGAAGATCAAAGTCTTGGGGACTTCACCTCTGCGCGGGAAAAGTGTCGTGAACAAGTTGTCACGGAAAGATTGGATAACTGTTCTGATTTGGCTGGGGTTTACGATGTCCCGGTCAAGTTGAGACGGTTGATAATCGACATCCGAATCCAACTGTTTCCAGCGCTTTTCACGCGAGAGGCGATCTCGATATTCAACCACCTGTTTCATCAGGTGTCCACCGCTCTTGCTTATCTCCGTCTCGATGAGAAAGATGTCCTCTCCTACGTTGACACCGTCAATAATGGCCTGCTCCCGAGAATATTCACTGACGATGTTTTCATTGAAAAATGCAAAAGTTCGGTTGTCGGGAGTCGCGGTCAGGCCAACAATGAATGCATCGAAATACATAAGCACCTGATTCCAGACGTTGTAGATGGACCGGTGACACTCATCGACGATGATGCAATCGAAGAATTCAGGTGGATATTTTTCGTTGTACACCACCTCTTTCGGGATGTCGACTGCATCGGGCTCCGATCCATCCGACGGCACGTCCTCCTCTGTTCCTTCAATATCCTCTCCCTTGAGTATCGAGTACATTCGTTGAATGGTACTGATGCAAATTTGATCATCTTTCGGTATGTAGGAACTGTTGAGCCTCCGCACCCCATAGAGTTGGGTGAAAGACCGAGGGTCATCATTGGGGGTATAGGCCAAGAATTCCCGTTCTGCTTGTTGACCGAGATTCCGTGTATCGACCAAGAAAAGGATTCTCTTCATGTTTCCATACTTCAACAACCGGTATGCTGCGGTAATCGCAGCAAATGTCTTGCCTGCACCCGTTGCCATCTGAATCAGTGCCCTAGGGCGGTTCTCGGAAAAAGAAAGTTCCAGATTCTTGATTGCATTCACTTGGCAGGTGCGAAATCCTGTTTCATCCAACGGGGGGAACCGCTTCATGTTGTTGCGGATGGTATCTGGCTGTGCCAACAGTGCTTGCAAGGATTCTGGCCGGTGGAATGAAAATACGGTACGTGATCGATGCTTGATGTCTTGATAATCAGTGAAACGAATCAATTTGTCGGTGGTTTCATAGGCAAAGCGGATTGAGTAATCATTCTTGATCAATTTGAATGTGCTGTTGGCATACCGCCTGGATTGCATCTCGACAGATGTAAGGGATTCGCCCATCTCTTCTCGTTTTGCTTCGATTACTCCTACCGGGGAACCGGAGATGAACAAGGCATAGTCAACCTCACCGGTATCTGTCTGGAATTCACGGACGGCAACCCCGAGTGATACGGATAGGTTCAACTCCTTCACTGATTGGATCACCCAGCCTGATCGACGCAATTTCTCATCAATCACCAGGCGTGCACGTTCCTCTGGAGTCATGCTACTTTTTCTCCCCCTTCACATGTTCCATGATGTCGGCATAATCACAATCCAAAACACCACAAATCCGATCCAACACCGCCATGGATACTGTTTGGTTCTTCCTCATCCGAGTAAGCGTGTTGGGTGCGAACACGGCTGCCTTACGCAGTTCGGATCCGCTCATCCCTCTATCGATCAACTGTTTCCATAACCTGTCAAACGATACAGCCATATTCCCCCACCGTCATGAGATCCATCTCTTCTCATGCTATCATACAATAAGGAAATAACAACACAAGCTCGCAATATATTGCGATTTACACATTATGAACCCATGTAGGCAGTCATCAGATGACGTATTTTGGAGATGAATGAAGGCTATCAAGCCTTTGTGAGCCAGGCTACGGTCGCGGCCATCGCCTCATCCTGAGCTTCTTTGTCCTTGTCGTAGGGAAGGTAGTGGCCCGCCTTTGGAAGGTGGAGATGATTGTTGGAGCCCAGCGGCTTGCTGGTGACCAAGAGCGATGCCGAAGGGTCGACCACCTCATC
>JAAYIV010000115.1 GCA_012523305.1 Spirochaetales bacterium | reverse complement strand
GAGGTCTTTGCTGACCCATTGCGACAAAGGGCTACGGCTGTTATCGTCGCTCACAACCACCCCAGTGGTAATCTCAACCCTAGCCCGGACGATATCAATGTAACGCTGCGTTTAAAGAAAGCAGGAGATTTACTGGGTATAAAAGTACTCGACCATCTCATCTTCAGCGAAGACAATTTCCGCTCGATGCTCGAGGAAAATGAGTTGACTTGATGATTATGAAAGAAGAACCCCCAGAAGATGATACAAGATTTGACGCCACCCGGGTATATGTGTATGATATTAATAAATCATACACAAGACGGGCGGGAGGCTTCTATGCGGACAAACAGTATAATTGACGATCAACTGATGAGTGAGGCGTTGCTTGTCTCAGGCATGAAGACCAAGAAGCAAGCGGTAGAAGAAGGACTGAAACTCCTCATCAGTATGAAGAAGCAAGAAAAGATTCGGAAACTCAGAGGCAAATTGCAATGGGAAGGAGATCTTGATGAAATGAGAACTGATGTATGATTGTCGCAGACACCTCTGTTTGGATCGACTATGCGAATGGAGTGCTCTCTGAACAAACCGATATGCTTGATAGGGAATTGGGACAAAACAGAATCGCAACCGGTGATTTGATCATAGTAGAATTTCTCCAGGGGTTTCGTAACGAAAAACAATACCAAATAGCAAAGAATATGATGGATTCGCTTGAGTATCATGATTTCGTTGGAAAAGAGGTAGCCGTGAAGGCTGCACAGAACTTTCGGAAGCTTCGAAAAAAAGGGATCACAGTTCGAAAAACCATCGATGTCCTCATAGCGACCTTCTGTATTGAATACGGGTTCGAACTCTTACACAATGACAGGGATTTTGATCCAATGGAGTCAATACTTGGGTTACAAGTGAAGCACTAAGCATACATGAACAATATGGAGAATCAGGATCCTACCTGTACCATTGGTCTGAGTGGTTCTCTTTTATACAAAAGTCTTGTTATTTATAAAAGATGAGAGCATCCATTATGAGAAAAGTCATTTTCTTATAAAAACGGAGGCAATCGATGAAAAAGTGTCTCCAAAATGTGCTTCGCTATCGCGAAAAGTGTATACTCTAACGTAACCATATCACACTCCAGTATGTGGGATTTTTGGAAAGCCAGCCTGGCACGTATAATTACAGATAGTTATTTCATAAAAGACTAATCATAATAAAGATATAATTTAGTCTTGTATAAAAGACTTTACTTCTTTATACTGAAAACAAGAGGTATCCATGTACATTCAACGCGATAGTTATCTTGAAATGATCCGTTTGATTACAGGGAAAAACGTCATCAAGGTCCTTACGGGGATGCGCCGTGTCGGAAAATCAACCATCCTCAAACAAGTCCAAGAACAGTTGCTGTCTGACGGTGTACCGCAAGAACGGATAATCAGCATCAATTTCGAATTGATGGAATATGAATCCATCCGTGAGTATCGGGTGCTTTATGATTACATCAGCAAACGTATGAAGCACGGGAACAAGTATTTCGTATTTCTCGATGAAATACAGGAGGTCAAGGGATTTGAGAAAGTGGTGAACTCCCTGCATGCCAAAGGGAATGCAGAACTTTTCATCACCGGTTCCAATTCCAACCTCCTATCGGGGGAGTTGGCGACTTATCTTACGGGGCGGTTCTACTCGATTGAGATTCTCCCGCTATCCTTCAAGGAGATGTACCCACATATACCGGCCTCCACACGAGAGGAAAAATTTCTGACATTCATCCAAAGTGGAGGAATGCCCGGAATACTACAGTTCGATGAAAGTTCGATTGCCAAAAACTATCTGCTAGACATGTACCAATCAATCTTGTTGCGTGACATTGTCCAGAGGCATTCAATCCGAAACGTTGATCTGCTGAAGAGATTCATGCAATATATTTTCGCGAACTGCAGTCAACTATTTTCCGCAGCATCCATCACTAGATATCTGAAGAACGAGGGCAGGCGTTTATCTAAAGAGACCATATATCAATACCTTGATGCCGCGAAGGAAGCTTTCCTGATCCATGGTGTTCCCAGATTCGACATCAAGGGAAAGGACGTGTTGAAAACGAACGAGAAATTCTTCGTCAATGATCTGGGATTCAGGGCTTTGTTTTTCGACAACGAACTCGACATAGGCCAGATACTCGAAAACATTGTATATCTGCACCTTCGAAAACAAGGTTATGAGATATTCGTGGGGAAACTTGAAGACAAGGAAATCGACTTCATTGCAATCCGAGGAAGAGAGAAGTTCTATATCCAAGTTGCCTACCTCCTGGCGGAGCCGACCACTATTGAAAGGGAGTTTTCCCCACTGGAAACGATTGATGACAACTATCCCAAGATGGTTCTTTCGATGGACCCGGTCAATCGCTCACGCAATGGCATAATACACATGAATATCATAGATTATCTGCTCACCGAATCCTCGGACAAACATTAGGCATGTTGCAAGTGATTGTTCTCATGAGCCTCGCATCGATGGGGAGAACACTGAATCAATCGTTTCCTGTCAATCCGGGCTCCCTTGTCCCAGAGGGAAAGCGGAGATGGTTGACGGATTAGCCGGACCTAGGTGATTCTTGGTAATGTACTACATAACTTGAGCCTACCTATTTGTAGCTGATCAACTGTGAGTGTATCCTTGATATTTGT
>JAAYIV010000114.1 GCA_012523305.1 Spirochaetales bacterium | reverse complement strand
CGCTTATGATAAGATCTAATGGATTAAGAATTGGAGTACGATGAAAAAATTTGACGATAATTCATTGAATTTATGTATGTATGTATTATTTATTAAGCATCAATCCAATACAAAGATGGATTTTTTAAGTATTAGTGGAATTATTACAATATAGTGCTTGATATATTTGTCCTCATATTAGACTATCGGTTACATTATCTGACGGAGTGGAATATGGGGTTAAAATATCAATCAGTTTTTCTTGAACTTCAAAACAAGATCATATCGGGGTTATGGCCGGAAGACGTTATGATTCCGACAGAACTTGAACTCTGTAAAATCCATAATGTAAGTAGGATTACCGTGCGCAGGGCTTTGGAGGAGATGGTTAAGCTTGGTTATATCAGGCGGACACGGGGAAGAGGATCGTTCGTAAACGGTTCAAAACGAAACTCTGAATATAGCAAAGGCCTTATCAGCCAGGATGGGCTTGAGGTTGAGAAACCTATTCGGCAACAATTGTTGGAATTGAACGTTCATGCTAAGGATTCGGAAATTACGCGTCATATGCAAGGGTTGTTCAAACATGATGGAGAAAGTATCTATCAATTTAGAGTACTGCGGTATATAGAAGACCAACCGTATTCCATAGTCAGTTTTTTTACCACTGAATCAATAGGCGTGGGATTGAAAGACATGGATATTACCCAGCACAATTTCATCGAGCTCTATAATACATTGACCGGGAAGCAAATCACCAAAATGTCCCGAAATATTTCTGCAATTATTCCAGATGATTCTATCTGTGATATTCTGAAAGTCCCGCATGGAAGTGCCCATTTATGGATTAAAAGTTCCGCACACCTAAACAATCACGATATCATCGGGGTCGCTTACGGAGTGTATAACGGGAACCTCTATGACTTTGCAGTGAATATCAATCTGGATAATCCACCAAGAGGACTTTTGTAGAATAGTAATAATTACTTGACGGTTATTCGATATAATTGTATAGATTTGTATTTTTCTCTTGTTTTTTCCTGACAAACAGGATATTTGTGTTAGTATCAAATGAGAGGGAAGTCTATGAGAACAATTATTAACATGCTACACGAGGCGTCGACTAGATTCCCAAACAGAGCGTATGCCACAAAAAAGACCGACGAGGGTTGGAGCGCCTATACATACCAGGAAATTGATTGCCAATCTGACAAAGTTGCTGCAGTGTTGATAGCAAACGGCTGTTTGGAAGGTTGTACTTTTGGATTGTTGGCCGAAGGTCGTCCTGAATGGATTATCAGTGAACTCGGGATGATGAAAGCCCGAGGGTTATCAGTACCATTGTCAATCAAACTAAATCCCGATGAGATTGCTTTCAGGTTGAATCACAGCGAGGCAAAGGGAATCTTTACAAGTTCCAATACCCTCGACAATGTAATCAAAGCCTTATCAATGGTTGAGCAAAAACCGATGTTGTATTACCTCGATTCGATGGATGAACGCTTGGCCTCAGTTGTCAAAGAAAATAATTGGATCGAAGGAAAAGATTATATTGTATGGGATACTTTGATTCAGAATGGTACCGATATCCTTGAACGTGTTCCCGATATGGTCAAGGATATCGAGGCTAAGATACATGAGGACGATACGGTTACTATCTGTTATACCTCAGGGACTACGGGCAATCCGAAAGGTATCATGCTAACCCATTTGAATTATTGGGCTAACAGTCATGATGCAGTTCGTTTGTTTGATTTGCCGGATGAAGTATTCGAGACCTTGATCGTACTCCCGGTTGACCATTCTTTCGCCCACACCGTTGGCATTTATACCTCAATGCTCAAAGGCATTACGTTGCACTTTGTCGATGCACGAGGTTCAAATGCCTCAATCATCAGGAATTTCCCAAAAAATTTGACAGAAACGAACCCTGTGTTCTTGATGACAGTTCCGTCGATAACGGGTAATTTCATGAAAAAAATGGTACAGGGAGTTTCCCAAAAAGGTAAGTTCATCGACGGGATTTTCCAAAGCGGATTGAAAGCCGGAATAAAACGCAATGGCGATGGGTTCAACCGACCGGGATTTTTAGTGCAACTATCCACATTCTTCCCCTATGCACTCGCATCTTTACTGGTCTTTCCGGCATTGAGGAAAGTATTTGGCAACCGAATGATGTATTGCGTTGGCGGAGGAGCTTTGCTCGAAGCCAAACAGCAACACTTCTTTGCCGCCATCGGCGTACCTGTATACCAAGGATATGGATTGACCGAAGCTGCTCCCATCATTAGTTCTAATAGTCCGAAAGGGTTTAAGTTCGGGACTTCAGGAAAAGTAGCTCCCACCGTAACCTGTAAAATAATGAAGAATTCCACTGAAGAGGCAAAGATCGGAGAACGGGGAGAAATAGTCATCCAAGGCTTGAATGTAATGAAAGGGTATTTCAAAAATCCCGAAGCAACCGCTGAAGTCTTGCGTGACGGACCTGATGGCCGTTGGTTGTGGACAGGAGACCTAGGGTATATGGACAAAGACGGATTCCTTACGGTCACCGGCAGGGCAAAGGCATTGTTAATCGGAAAAGACGGTGAAAAGTATTCCCCCGAAGAAGTTGAAGAAGTAATGTTGAACAACACCGACATTATCAATCAGCTCATTGTGTATAACGATCATAATAGTTTTACCTGTGCGTTGGTGACCCTCCAAGATGAGATAATCAGAAGTCTCATCAAACAGGAGCAGATAACAACTCCCGAATCACTACACGAACGAATTATTGAGTTGTTGACCGAGTATGAAGGCGAAGCCAAGAGAACAATACCTTCACAGTGGTTGCCTGCCCGTTTTGCAATTATTCCCAAACCATTTTCAGAAGCGGATGGGTTGGTCAATTCAACAATGAAACTTGTTCGTTATAAGGTAGTTGAGTTCTACCAAAAAAGATTTGATAATCTTTATGAGAGTGAACAAGAGAATAACCGTTTAAATATCGAAGCGTTGAAAGAGCTCTATTTTTAATGCGATAAAGGAATCATATCCGACGGGCAATGCGAATTATTGATCAGACGGGCATTGCCCGATTTCTTTGTTCAACAGTTGAGATACTTCTGTGTTCGATTCGGGTTTTGGTTTGATAAGCACTAAATGAATTGATACGATGGTTCCGATGATTCCGAGGATTGCCCATATCAGAATATGTTGAACGATACACGCGGAAATAACTAATGTGATCCATAGGAACATGATTGCCCTTACTTTAATCTTCAGCGGAATGCCTTGATGTGTGCGCCAATGGGAGATGTAAGAGCCAAATATTCGGTTCTTCTCTATAGAACGGGCTAGTTTTGGTGACGAAATTGAGAAGCAAGCCAATGCAAGGAGTAGAAACGGGGTGGTGGGAAGCACAGGAACAACTATTCCTATGCTACCAAGAATTACTAATAGTATTCCCGAGATGGTGAGGATAGTATGCAAAATCTTTCTTTTTCGATTATCCAATCATGTCACTCCGCGTACGAAAACAAAAATATGTGTCAGCTGTTATATAATACGATACACAATTAGTCATCCGAACGAAAAGACAAATGATAAGTTTTTTTCCACCAGAATCACAAAGACGGGAAATCGGTAGATCGCATATCTCATGGTTATTCAGATTCTTGAAATATGTTTACATTCGTATAGGTATTCTCTCCGAATCAACAGTCCGCATGATTATTTTAGTACTATAAGTTTTATAGCATTATAATATTTTTCCAATTGTCAACACT
>JAAYIV010000003.1 GCA_012523305.1 Spirochaetales bacterium | reverse complement strand
TTATTTTGGTGAGTTTGAAAAAAAAGACTTTTCAAGTGAAGGAAAGCATGTAATAATTCTATTCGATGGTTGCTCTGGCGTAGGGCGGAAGCTACGCTGGGATGCATGGACATAAGGTCGCTCCTTATGGTCTGAAGGAGGTGCCGCTCTCCCCTGGTCGGGGACAGCGGTTTTTTTTGATTTTGTGGTTATGGCTAATTTCTGGCAATCGATCCATGCATGGACAGTTGTTCTAATAGTGTTCTTCTGAAGATGAATTCATCCAGGGCTACTGCTGCAGTACCCAAGAGTCCGGCTCTGTCTCCAAGGGAAGCTTTTCTCACTATCGTCGACGAACTGATCCTTTTTGAAGCTCGTTCATTGAAAGTGTCGATGATGCTTTGCATGTAGGGTTCCGGTAGTGCTGAGATTCCTCCCCCGATGAGGATCTCATCGGGACGAAGGATCGCTGCGGCGTGTATGAATGCATTGGCCATCGCATCGCATGCTTTTCTGATAAGAGCATCGATAAATGGATCGAACTGTGCCCTTCCGCAGAGTTGTTTTACCGTAATATCTTGCTCATTCGTATGGGCCGAGCCTTGTGCGGCCAATGCCCATCCCGCTGCAATAGTCTCAAGACATCCGATTGCCCCGCATCTGCATAGTCCTGTGCGGGCGATTGGAAGGTGACCGAATTGGCAGTCATTTTTCACGGCCTTCCCGTCGGTTACCCAAGTAGCTCCTATGTGTTCGCCCCAGTTGATATAAAACAGCGAATGCGAATCTTTGATAGAACCAAACCAGCGTTCTCCCGTTACCATCGCCTTCACATTGTTTTCGACTATCACCGGAAATTGTATATGTCGGCTTAAGGCAACGTTCAAAGGTACATGTTCCCACTCCCAGTGAGGTATCGACAGTACCGTTCCGGTTGCCGGTTCTATCGTTCCGTTAAGCGAAACTGCCATTCCTGCAATGATTGAAGGATCTTTCATCCTAGCCAGTATTTTATTCGCATTTCTTATGATGGTTGCGGTCAGTACCTCAGGAGCAGGTTTCACTTCGGTCGGATAGCGCTCGTATCGAAGAATATCTCCGGCCATATTCACCAAAGCGACACTAGTGTTTCGAATCCCCACATCTATGGAAATTACTGCTTTTGCATCTTTTAGGATTGCCAGTTGCGTAGGTGGTCGACCGGCTCCGGTTTGTCTTCTTCCAGTCTCTTCAACCATTCCTTCTTCTACGAGTTTGTCAACGATTTCCGATGTAGAGACTTTATTCAATGCCAAATCCCGGGCGACATCTGCCCGTGACAGGCCTTGATGTTTGGCAATGATGTTGAGTACTCTCAATCTATTGATAGCCCTTGCTGTGGCCGGTTGCGAAAACTGCATGATCAAGCATACCCCAACAATAGAGATTTGTTAAGCTTGTATACTATAATAAGCGATTGCCGAATGGCCAAAATTTCACTATGTTATCGTGTGAACCACACAATCCGGAGGAACTCATGGAACGAAAAAAATTCAAAACAGAAGTGACCGAACTACTTCACTTAATCATTCATTCCCTCTATTCACACAAGGAAATTTTCTTGAGGGAACTGATTTCAAATGCATCGGATGCTTTGGATAAACTCAAGTACCTGACACTGACTGACGAAGCACTGAAAACCCTTTCATTCACCCCAAAAATCGATATCACATTTATTGACGGTGACCAGAAGACTCTGACTGTCAGTGACAATGGTATTGGAATGGATCATGACGGACTTGCAGAAGATCTTGGTACGATCGCGAGATCCGGTACCCGTAATTTCCTGAACAATCTGACCGAAGACCAGAAAAAAGATTCGAACCTCATCGGTCAGTTCGGCGTCGGGTTCTATTCCAGCTTCATGGTCGCTGACAAGGTGGAAGTGATTAGTAAGAGAGCTGGGAGCGACCAAGCATGGAAATGGTCTAGCGACGGCAAGGGTTCGTTCACCCTCGAAGAAGCTGAAAGGGAAAGCCAAGGAACAACAGTGTTACTCTATCTCAATGAAGAAGGTGCCGAATACGCTAATCGGTGGACACTTGAACGGTTGGTGAAACGCTATTCGGATCATATCGCGTTCCCGATTTTCTTGGCCTATGACCAAGACGATTATGATGACAAGGGAAAGAAAAAGGGAACGACGCACAAGGTTGAACAGATTAACAGTGCCGCGGCATTATGGAGAAGAAGCAAGAGTGAGCTCAAACCCGAAGATTACAACGAATTTTACAAAAGCTCGACCTATGATACCGATGACCCGTTGTACTATATCCACACCCAGGCCGAAGGGGCGAACAACTACACCACGTTGTTTTTCATTCCCGCCAAAGCCCCGTTTGATCTGTACCATGCCGATTACAAACCCGGTGTGAAACTTTATGTAAAACGAGTGTACATCACCGATGATGAAAAAGAATTGCTCCCGACGTACTTGCGTTTCGTACGCGGCGTGATCGACAGCGAGGATCTGCCGCTCAATGTGAGCCGTGAAATCCTGCAGCAGAACAAGTTCATGACCAATATTAGGAACGCATCGGTAAAGAAAATCCTTGGTGAGCTCAAGAAGGTGGCAGAACAGAATCCTGACTTGTACACCAAGATCGTTGAACAGTTCAATCGACCGTTAAAAGAAGGCCTGTATAGCGATTATGGTAACAAGGACACCTTGGTTTCATTGGTCCGCTTCAAATCGTCGGAGACGGATGGTTATACCAGTTTGGCTGCCTATAAGGAACGGATGAAGGAAGATCAAAAGACCATCTATTACCTTGCAGGGGGAGATGAAGAGACCATCAGACGTTCACCGTTACTCGACGGTTACAAGAAAAAAGGTCTTGAAGTATTATTGATGACCGATGATATCGACGATATTGTCGTTCCTTCGATCGGTACGTTTGAAGAATTGCCCCTCAAAGCGATCAATAAATCGGGAGCGGTTGACGATCTTGATAAAGATGAAAGCAAGAAAAAAGCCAAAGAAGGCAAATCAGTACTCAAGAAAATCAAGAAAGCCTTGGACAAACGGGTGAAGGACGTCGTTGCCTCGACGAGATTAGTTGATGCGCCGGCAGTAGTCGTCGTAGATGACAATGATCCGTCAGTCCAGATGCAACAGATGTTGAAGGCGATGGGGCAGGCCGATCTTCCTGAAATCACTCCTATTCTTGAAATCAATCTGGATAGTCCGATCGTGAAAAAGATTGATGATTCGGAAGATGAAGATTTCATATCCGACATGGCCCAAGTGCTGCTTGATCAAGCATTGTTGAATGAAGGTGTGATGCTCAAGCATCCTGCCGAGTTCGTAAAACGTTTGAACAGCCTGCTTTCACGATAAGCCTTGGGTTGTAAATTTCATAGTTTGGACTCATTATAGGATAGAAGGTAGGTATTAGAATCACCTTCTTATGTGTATCGTCCATAGGAGGACAGAATGGAAGAAACTGTTGTAGTAGCCCAACAAGCAGCAGAAAAGGGATTGTTTGCTCAATGGGGCGAGATGATCAGCTCATGGTTTAATACCGGATCGCTTGATGTGCTTCTAAAAATTCTTGGCATCGTTCTTATCCTGGTGATTGGAAAAATAGCTTTGATGGTCTTGAAACAATTATTGAGAAAAGCGTTTAAACAGAGTAAAAAAATCAATGATTTGATGGCAACTTTTCTGGTAAGGGTTATTTCTGCCCTTGGATGGATCGTTATCTTACTGATAATTGTCGACCAATTGGGCATTAACCTCGCTCCGATTATCGCAGGCCTCGGAGTTACCGGTTTCATACTCGGGTTTGCCTTCCAAGAAACCATCGGAAACCTCTTGGCAGGAGTGATGATTATTTTAAATTCACCATTCAGGATTGGAGATTATATAGAAGCCGGCTCATTGAACGGGACAGTACGAGAAATGGATATGATGTGCGTTACGCTAGCTACACCGGATAACAAACGAGTCATTGTCGCCAATAAGATTGTCTGGGCAAATGCAATCATAAATTACTCATTTACCGAGACCAGACGTGTTGAAATGGGTGTTTCCATCTCTTATGATTCTGATATTCCCAAGGCTAAAGCTGTCATCAGGTCTATTCTGGATAGTTATCCGGAAATCTTACCTGAGCCAATTCCTTCAGTTGAGGTAAACAAACTCAATAATTCATCTGTTGACATAGTTGTTCGTCCGTGGACGAAGCCTGCGGATTATTGGGCGGTTTACTTCAGATTCCAACAGGACGTACTTGAGAAGTTTAGGAAAGAAGGAATTTCGATCCCTTTTCCCCAGATGGATGTGCACCTGGCGGAGAACTTGATTTCATCGAAGACAACTTGATTATTCATTTGTTTCGGAAGATTGAATAGGAAGACGGTCCACTCCTATGAGAAATATCTCAAAAGAGTCGGACCGGCTTGCTTGGGGTTTGAATGGTTTTACCCGTTTGAACAATGTTCTCATCCGACGGACCAAAGCTACTTCACCGCCGCCCTGAAAGATTTTGATTACAAGATTTCCATGTACTTTAAGTTGTTCCTCTGCAAGTGCCAAGACACTTTCGGCGAGCCACTCGCTTCTTGAAGTATCGACGCTTCTGTTGCCGGTCGTCATCGGGGCTGCATCGCTGATTATTGCATCATAAGGCCCGTGCAACACCAGTTTCTCTCTGATTTCTGCACTAAAGGCATCTCCGATATAGGTCGTCACTGTATGGGGGACAGGATTAAGAGACAGGGGGTTCAAATCAACAGCTATGATCGTTCCGTTTCCTTTTATCAGTTTATTATGGGTATACAACGTCCAGCTACCGGGAGCTGCCCCGACATCCAGCACGGTGTCCCCTCTTTTGATAATATTGAATTGAGCCTGGATTTCTTCAAGCTTATACACTGACCTGGCAGGATATCCTTCTTTATGGGCTCGCAATGTATAGGAGTCGGCCTTATCTCTTCTGCTTGTTGCCATATGTGTACTATAACACAAGAAGTGGGTAATTCTTCAACCGGGTAGAAAAGGTTCGCCAGAGCTACTGTATGATTGGTAATTACCTACATTTTTTTCCTATTACTTATAAAAGATTTTGTCCCGAATTACATATAAATGATTACAATGCAAAAATATCCATATTAGATTAAATAATATAGACATTATTTTATTGGAATCGATTCATTAATCTCTTACATTTTCTCCATCGGGATGATATCATCAATACGCTCGAAAAAAGAAAGAGTTATCCGCGGGTCTTTATGAAAACACCGATCTGTCCGGTCAGTGAAGCGAATCTTTTTCTTACCACATCTTAGTAGCACGGGGACGATGTAATGCTGATCTCATCGGTGTTTTCAATTTTGTTTGCGACAGTCTGTGTCATTGCGATGGTCAGTGGAATCCTGGTGTTGCAGAACAATCGTAAATCAGCTGTCAATAAGTCTTACTTCACACTTATGGTGGCTATCACGGTCTGGGCGGCTGGGTTAGCGGTGGCTACCGTAGCCCCTGATAAAACGTTAAGCGAGATATGGCGGAGATTTTCCGCGATTGGCTGGGGGTCGGCTTATGCTATCACCCTCCATTTTATTATTCTTCTGACCGACATACGTATTCGTCGTAGAAAAAAGCTCATTACCGTATTACTCTACGTACCTGCGTTAATCATGATTCTTGCATTCGCATTGCCGATGGGTATCAACCAACATCCTTATCAATTGCAATTGTCAAAGTATGGATGGGTTAATGTTCCCAGAAACGATGTATGGGACATGATCTTTTATGCATATTATCTCAGTTACACAATTCTTGGTCTCTTTTTCTTGGTGAAGTGGGGGAAAAAAAGCAATGATAAGGTTTCAAGACAACAAGCCCGGAGTATCACCTTTGCCATATTTTCATCGTTACTCATCGGGACAATCACCGATATAATACTTTCCTCCACTTTGGAAGTTTTTCCGCAAGTAGCACCCATTATCATGCTTATTCCGATCATAGCAATGTATCACAGTCTGAAAAATAATGGCGTACTCACAGCTGAGCCAGTACTGAAAAAAATGAATTACCTGAGCATTGTCATAAGTGTGTCGCTGTATTTGATTATATCTTTTTTCCAGGCAAGGATGGCTCCAGGCCAAGATTCACAGGGATT
>JAAYIV010000020.1 GCA_012523305.1 Spirochaetales bacterium | reverse complement strand
GCAACTGGCGAACAAATGCAATAAATAAATTTTTACCTAAATTTTTGTTACTATCTGATAAAGAAATAGGAGATAAAGAGGGTAAAATGGATGAGACTATTTACTATCTTGATATGTTTTAAAATGAAAGGTAATCACGATACTATCCAGCAGCATGCGCAATCGGATTAGATTGCATCTCTTGATGAACGTGAAGAAGATCCGAATCAAGTGAAATTGGATTTCCACAATTAAAAATTATGGAATCTTCTCAAGTATTGGACATTGTGCCCTCATTCAAGTAGTATCGTTAGTGTTATTAATCCAAAAATAGAAAAACCGCGGAGGTATGGATATGGCAGTAATTCCGCTTCGACCATTATTAGAGGTCACCGACAGACTCGGATATGCTCAGGGTGCGTTCAATGTGAATATGGTAGCTCAAGCTCAGGCAGTGATCGAAGTCCACCAGATGTTCCGCGCTCCTGCAATTTTGCAAGGTGCCGATCTGGCCAACGGATTCATGGGTGGTAAAAGCGATTTTCTCAACGCTACGCTAGAAGATAAGAAGAAAGGGGCCAGAAATATTGCGAAGGCGGTCTATGAAGCCGCAGAGCATGCCAGTATCCCGATTGTCCTACATCTAGATCATGGGAAAGATTTCGAAAGCGTGAAAGCTGCAATCGATGGAGGATACACCTCGGTGATGATCGATGGTTCATCGCTTCCCTTCAAAGAAAATATCGAATTGACCAGGGAAGTGGTCAAGTTTGCCCATGAACGAGGAGTCACTGTCGAAGGCGAATTGGGTGTGCTGGCAGGTACCGAAGACCATATCCATTCCGCTCATAGCACCTATACGAATCCCCTTGATGCCATTACGTTCTTCAAAGAGACGAAAGTCGATGCATTGGCGATCAGTTACGGCACCAAGCATGGTGCAAACAAAGGGGCAAATGCCTTGGTGCGCAAAGAGATTGCCATAGCAATAAAGGAATGCCTGCGTCATGCCGGGATATTTGGAGTGTTGGTAAGCCACGGATCTTCTGTTGTTCCCACCTATTTGGTTGAAGAGATCAATGCTCTCGGCGGTGAGATCAAAAATGCTCACGGAATCCCGTTGGCACAATTAAAAGAGGTCGCGACGCTGGGAATCGGGAAAATCAATGTGGATACGGATATCAGGCTTGCGGTCACACGAAACCTGAGAGAGTTGTTCCTGACAAAGACAGAATTGCAAAGCGACGGGCTTCTTGGAAACATGTGGCATCTGATGCAACAAAACAAGAGTGCTTTTGATCCTCGAATGTTCCTGTCGCCAATCATGGACACCGCCATGTTCGGGACCATTGGGTCGGAAGCGGTACGCATGGTGGTCGATGCGGTGAAAGCGGGAGTGAAGGAAGTGGTAGGCGTTCTCATCGTTGAATTCGGCTGCGTGGGGAAGGCGCCTCACGTCCGGCAGGCCGGTTTGGATTACATGGCTGATTTTTATCGTGAACAAGGAATTTGATGATTCTCATATCTTGATTACTTCAACTTTTCGCTCAGCAATCTTTCTTAATTGATCGCTGTTGCCATTTCTATTCGTGACCAGATAGTCGGCATCCTCAATCGGACCGAGATAACTGAAACTTTCGTGGCCGACCTTTGAATAGTCGGCGACGACAATGGTACTCCTCGCTCGTTCGATCATAAGTCTGATCAACTCTGTTTCTTCGGCGTGATACGTGGTTAGCCCTTTATCGGCATCTATTCCATCTACGGAAAGAATAAGCTTATCCGCTTTGTATTTTTTCAGCTGGGCGATAGCGTCATCCCCGTATGTGAATGAATACTGTGCGTTCAATTGCCCGCCGAGGAGCAGCACTCTGATGGTAGGGATTCCTCCGAGTTCAGTGGCGATGGTCAATGAATTCGTGACGATCTTTATATTTTTGCATTTCTTGAGCTCGAGTGAGGTGAAGAAAGTAGTCGTACCTGAATTTATGAGCAGGGTTTCTCCGTCAAATACCAGATCTGCCGCTTTGGTGGCAATCGCTTGTTTTTCTTCTGAATTCTGCTGTTTTCGTTGCTGGAAATCCATATTGTAATAATTTTTCAATGTCTGAAGAGCCCCGCCCGGAATTCTTTCAAGGAACCCGCCGCGTTCCAGTTCTGCAAGATCGTTGCGAATCGTTACTTCACTTGCTCCCAATGTTTGGCTCAGAGTGACAACTCGTACCATTCCTTCACGTCCCAGCGATTCTAGGATTTTTTGTCTGCGAGTGTTTAATTTTGAAATATCATATGTGGTCATCACGGACTCCTGCAGCAAGTATAGCGGAAGAATTCGATATTATCAAAATAATGTTTGCGAACACAGGAAATAGTATAAATATTTACGAAATTCTTATTAAAACGAAAGTAAAAGACGAAATATATTGACAATTCCGTAAGTAATGATAGGATGCACAAAGAGACACATGAATTGAAAAGGAATATACTATGCTCAAAGAAAAGGCACTTCATCCTCCCTTTTTTGAAATAGGCCCTAAATCGTATCTCTATGGAGAACAGATACTTTCATTGGCCAAAATTGCCGACGCTGCTTCAGCCGAACACGATGTGCAGATAATTTATACCACGCCGTATGTCGACATCCGAACGGTCGCCGAATCAACATCGAACATCTTTGTATTCGCCCCCCACATGGATCAGATCGGAATCGGCCGCGGGCTGGCAGATATTCTCCCCGAGTCCATCAAGGCCGCGGGAGCAAAAGGCGTGATGCTCAATCATTCGGAGAAACCAGTGTATTTTGATGTGCTTAGGAAAATTATAGAACGGGCAGAAGAGGTCGGTTTGATGACCATCGTCTGTGCCAATACTATCGCCGAGGCAAAATCGATCGCATTACTCCGCCCGGACATTATCGTAGCCGAACCGACCGAACTGATAGGGACGGGCAAAACGAGCGGCATGGAATATGTGCAAGCCTCCGTGGACGCTGTCAAGTCGATCGACAGCGAGATAATGGTATTGGTAGCCGCAGGAATCAGCGGGGGCAAAGATGTCTATGATGTGATCCGGGCGGGTGCCGATGCCACCGGTTCTTCCAGTGGCGTCGCTAAGGCCGTAGACAAATATAGTCTGGTAAATGAGATGATAAAAGCGGTGAGAACCGCTTGGGATGATAGAAATAGCAAATAAAGAGGAGTTAAACATGAAAGTGTATCGGGAAAGCATCAAAGTGCAGTCTGCCGGACGCCATCCAACGTTCCATGATGTTACGAAAGAGGTGAAAGAAATCTTAAAAAAATCCCAAGTAAAGCAGGGTATCTGTATCGTCTATTCGCACCATACCACCTGCTCGGTCATGACGCAGGAATGTTCCCATGACAAGACATACTATGACTTGGAGTTTTTACAGCAAGATTTGTGCAATATCATGGAAAAATTGGTCCCGACTTGCAGAGTAGAAGGCCAATACATGCATCCGGGTCCAAAACACATTGAATTTGCCATGAGCGTCGGCGAAGAAGGCGAATGGACCAGCCTTAATACCGAAGCTCACCTGCGATCGGTAATCTTCGGGCGTTCTGAAAGCATCGTCATTGTCGATGGCGAACTGGATCTCGGCGAATTCGGTTATGTCTATTTCGTAGACTGGGATCAGATTCGCGCCAGGCCTCGCACCGTGCAAGTCCAGATTATCGGCGAATAATCAATCAATGAGGGCTTTGGGTTTCCCAAAGCCCCATGTTGTGTCATTTCGAATATTGTTCCACCATGATCCGATACATCCGTGAAAAGGCTTCCATCTTTTGTGTATGAACAGGAGTTTGCTTGCTTGTGAATTCTCCCTTCCATACGACAACGTTCTTGATAGCATCGGTGAACGAGCAGAAACGACGGTTGCTGACCGCGCCGATTATTGCAGATCCGAAGCAAGCCGATTCTTTCTCCTCGGGAATTACCACTGATAATCCGGTATAATCAGCTTTCATTTGTGACCAGAGTGATGATTTCGCCCCGCCTCCGGTTGAAATGATTTTATTGCATTTGATATTGGCATGTCGCATCGCTTCAACGTTTCGGGCGAAAAGCATCGTAATGCCCTCGATCACCGCCTTGGCGAAATCAATCTCATCGTGTTCGGACCGAATACCAAAAAACATCCCACACGTGTTGCTGTCATTTTCCGGTCCGTTCACACCGATGATATGGGGTAAGAAAAGGAGTGGGGAATCCGATTGCTTCCTTGAAATCAAATCATCGATTTCAGCTAACGATCGGTCTTTTATGAATCGATCTTTGAACCATTGCAAGACCGAACCGCCGCTTTCGGCGACGGAAAGCAATACGTAGGTATCGTGAAAGGGTCCGTAATGAAGCGGTATTCCCGTTCGTTCACTGAACGGTTTGCGTACCAGTGTCGAGATTCCGAGAACAGTTCCCGTAGATTCGCTCACCATGCCTTCGGTAATGTTACCCGTTCCGATCATGCCAGCAAAATGATCCAGCGTACCGGTATTGACCATGCAATCGGCATAGTTTCTCGAAATACGATATGCTTTCGACAATTTTCCCAAAACGGTACACGGTTCGACCAGATCGGGTAATGTTGATCGAGGTGCCCTGCAAAGAGCCAACATCTTATCCCAATAGGTCCCGCTATGGATATTAAAGTATGATGAAAAGGTGGCGATCGATTTATCGGCAGCGAGCACTCCGCATAATCTATAGGCAATATAATCTTTTAGAAGGACGAATTTTGCAATCTTTTCATACAATGGACGATCGTTCCTATAGGTGTGCAAGATTTTTGTCGCCGGCCATGTCGTGCTTATTACTGTCTGACCGGTAATATCATAAAATTGTGCAGCATCTATTTGTCCCGATAGCTCGGCGGCCTCCTGTTCTGACCTGCTGTCCATCCAAGATATTGCCGGAGCGATCACATTCATCGAAGCATCGAGACATACCAATGATTCGGCCTGACCGGTAAGAACAATCTGGTCGATTCGAATATCGAAAGCATCGAATTCACGTAGCATCGCAATGATATTCTTAAAAGTAACTTC
The DNA here is from genome assembly GCA_012523305.1 of Spirochaetales bacterium. GTDB lineage: Bacteria > Spirochaetota > Spirochaetia > Sphaerochaetales > Sphaerochaetaceae > JAAYDK01. Next base: position 15,240 of record JAAYIV010000020.1, on the reverse strand, counting down.
GACATCGAACTCGACTTTTACGCCCTCGGCAATATAATCTACCTTTTTCTGGACAATGGCAATCTTCTTGAGATCGTCGTCAAACAAGGCGGCTTTGGTATTGGTCGAACCAAGGTCAATTCCAATGTAGCCCATATAATTCTCCTACTTCTAACATTATATATTACAATAATTTCACATCCGTTATATAACAAAAATCACTAATACTTTGCGACACGTCCGTGTAGCTCACAATCACATGCTGTGAGGACACCAACTGAGAAAATTCCTTTACCGTGCAACTATGCGGGAAGATCTCAAGGCTTGGCAGCTGCGGTACCGGATCTTCCCAGCCACATTCTACCCATGCGGGCGGTGTCGTGGCCACTCCGGTGTAGCTATGCATCAGGTACGCACCGTTACGATATATCAATCTACTGCAAGTCACCTCTCCGGTTTTCACCTTGGATACGTTCAACAAAGATTTTGATAGTAAGCCAAATGCCGTGGGCAATACGGTAATCGGTCCGCTTGTCGCGTCTTCGACCATGAAATCTGGAACACCTACCAACATGCTCTTTTCAAAAAATTCATAATACTCCAGATACGGGGCTGTCGTTCCGGTGATGTTTGCCGATATCAACTGCGTGACCGCTCCCAAGATATCGTTTTCGGGAATGGTCTGGACACCATAGAAATGATCAAGCAGCATGAATGTCATGGCAGGGGGGAATCCGAGCAATTTTTTCATGCCGTCAACGTCGAGCAATGTAATCGCATCGAAACCCCTCTCTTCAATCTTCTTCCCGATAGCCAATGCGTATGTGATCCCCTTGACTAGTATTTCATCATCGCAGGGCAATTCGAAATTCCAGTTGGTTTTCACATAATCGAGCATGATCCCCACATCTTTTGGGTCGATGTGATCAAGGTGCTGTACCATCTCCAACATTTCAAAGGGTTCGACTTCGATTCCAAGCTTCTTTCTCAAAGAAACCCCTTCAAATTGAGTCCCGTACAATAGCATGTCGCGGTATCCCATTGTTCCGATCCTGGCGGTTCGAAGCTGTCTTACCGCATGGGAAGCTTTTATGAATGCATGAATTTCTCCGAGGGGCAGATCATTCCCGACAATACTGTAAATATATCGGAATTTATAACCCATATCTTCAAATACGGGCCTTAGGGCGGTAGCTCCTGCCTGATCGGCTGTCGTTACCAATCGGCCCTTATGATACCATCCGCACAAGCCCCAAAGCACCATCGGCGTATGCCTTAATTCATCTGTCACATAGACAACCGCATGAGTCGGCACCCAACCGGCAACGCAGACTATCAGGCAATCCATGTCTTCTTTGCGCAACTTCGCCAACGCTGTTTTGGCGGTTGCATACTTTGGGTCGTCAACCACAAGCCCTGCATCGATAATGGTTACTCCCAATGTTTTTAGTCCGGATAACGCAGCATCATGTTTTTTCTGTAATCGGTCGATTGGCGTATTCACTTCACCAAAACAGACAAATCCAACTCTGGTCTCAACGGTCCTCATGCATTATTCCTCCAATCGTTAACCTGAAGCGTTCAACCGTGCTCCGACAGCTCCCCCCGGATGAATTACGGCGAACGTCTTGTTAGAAAACCCCGTTCTTTCGATAAGTGCTGCCTGTAAGGCGTCGAATATGCTGGAGAGCACCACAAAGCTCGTAGTGCCTTGAGCATTCTCCCTATCGGTTTCTCTGGTCACTACCATGGGAATGACGATATCGGATTCCAACGCCATCGGTGAAGCAAGGTTCTCTGTCACGCTTATCACCGTCGTCTTTCGTTTTTTACAAATTTCCAATATCGGCAGCAACTCTGCTGTCTTGCCTCCTCTGGATGCCAGGACCATGACATCATGTTCATGGATAAATCCGAGAGCTCCATGGACGGCCTCCGAGGGAGAGATGAACCGTGCTGGCATTTCAATACAACAAAGCAGATGGGCAAAATGCATGCACGCAATTCCAGAATGCCCACAACCTGAAGTCGCAATACATCCTGCGGACGAAAGAGCGTCCACTGCGCGTTGCATCGCCTCGTAATCCATGCGATCTTTCAATGTTGCCAAAGCTGCGGATTCGATGTCGAAGGCTTGCTTCAATACCTCCAGTTCAACATTCCGTTCCATTAGTACCTCCATTTTGAAAGATATAGCTTTCGAAAACGAAAACCTTCTGTAACTACTCTATGTGATAAATCGGGGAAAGGCAAATCCTTTCTTTGTTCAAAAGTCGTTCGGCTTACATCCTATAGAGATAAAGATCGTTCCAAATTTTGACCTACTGTAAATATAATGACAGCTTTGTGATTTTATCACCTTCTTTTATTTATTTCATCTTATTATTAAACAGAGAGATATTACATATAAAGGTAATGAATCTAAATAACTAATCCGTACATATCTGTAATTAGTTTGACTAGAATGAGCCCAAGTGCTATCTTCACATTGTGTAGTGGGGAATCTACTCCACAACAGGAGGAATAGATGAGAAAAGTATTGCTCGTACTGCTAATGGCATCGCTATTAGCGACAACAGTATTTGCTGCCGGCCAGGCCGAACAACCGGCTGAAGCGGTGAAATTGAAAGTCTGGGGTTCGAACGAAGACCAGGCATTGCTGAAAGAAATGGTAGAAGCCTTCAAAGTTGCCAATCCAGGGAAAACCTATGTGATTGAATACGGAGTGGTCGGTGAACCCGATGCCAAGACCCGTTACCTTGAAGATCCTGAAGCCGCGGCGGATGTCTTTGCATTTGCTAACGACCAATTGAAGGACCTTGTTTCTGCGGGAGCCTTGTATGAACTTTCGGGTCAATTCAAGGACTCGGTTCTCAAGGAACATGGTGAAGGTTCTGTCGGATCAGCAACATTGAACGGTAAATTGTATGCGTTTCCGATGACAGCCGATAATGGATACTTCCTTTATTATGATAAGAGCGTCATCGATGCCGAATCACTGAAGAGTCTTGACGGAATTCTTGCCGCCGCTCAAAAGGCCGGCAAAAAAGTGTTCATGGACCTCTCCAATGGCTGGTACATCGCTTCGTTCTTCCTTGGAGCGGGTGGCAACTTAGGAATTGATGCCAATGGCAAGCAAGTCACTGATTTCAACAACGCGAACGGAATCGCAGCCGGAGAAGCCATCAAGGCATTCGCTGCCCACCCTGCGTTCTTGACCGGTGATGATGCGGTGTTGACCGGGGGAATGGGAACCGTTATTGCTGCAGGCGTAAGCGGAACATGGAACGCAAAAGCAATGAAGGAAAAACTCGGAGCCAATTATGGCGCGGCGAAGCTTCCTACCTTTACATTGGCCGGAAAACAAGTCCAGATGAGTTCTTTCGCCGGTTACAAGCTCGTCGGTGTGAACAAGCTCACAAAATACCCGGTCGATGCGCTGAGCTTGGCAGCTTGGCTGACCAATGAAGCGAACCAGCTGAAGAGATTCCAGGTCCGTGGCCTCGGACCTTCCAATTCCGCAGTAGCTTCTTCGCCCGAAGTGCTCGCTACTCCCGAACTTGCGGCTCTTGCACAGCAAGGTGCGTATGCGGTTTCCCAAAATGATGTCTTGGGCAACTACTGGAGTCCAGCCGAGGCATTCGGTGCTCTCATGGAAGCAAAAGATTATTCAAAGAGCATTAAAGAACAATTGGATGCAATGGTTGCACAAATCGTCCAATAATATCATTCTCACATAGGTATGAGGGGGCAGATGCTGCCCCCTTCACCCATATTTACCAAGCAGGTTTGCCATGAAAGAATTCGATCGTCACAAAATGGGACCTTTTAGGCTATTCATCCATCAAGTCATGCAGTTTATTCTTCACCTGCCAAAGAACATCGTCAGACTCATAGTATCCATCGGCAAAGCCCTGAAAAAATTCGCTGTCTTCTGTTGGCGGGGTTTTGTCAGTTTCCTCTCAATATTCATCAAGGGCGACATCATTACGAAAATCTCCTATCCGATAATGGGATTTGGATGTATGTTGCGAGGACAATTGGCAAAAGGGTTGCTGTACCTGGGTGCTGAAATCGGTTTTATCACATTCATCACGAGTTTCGGATGGAATTACCTTAAGGATATCGGAACCCTCGGTGTAAATCCAGAGTCTGAATACATCGATGAAATTACCGGAATCATCATGTATCGACCCGCTGACAACTCAATGCTGATTTTGTTGTACAGCGTGTTCACCCTGGTGGTGATCCTTGCCTTCATTGCCATATGGGTGATGAGCATCCATGCAAGTTACAGAGCTGAAATCAATAAAAAGCAGAACATTCGTTTGGTGCCGTTCAGACAGGAAGTACGTTCACTGCTCGACGAACGCTACCATGCGACGTTATTAACGGGACCGACCGTCATGGTCTTTGCCTTCGTTATCATCCCGTTGCTGTTCATGATACTCATCGCTTTTACCAACTACGATGCCAACCACCAACCACCCGGGAACCTTTTTACTTGGGTCGGATTTCAAAATTTCAGGGATGTCTTTGGTGAAAACCTTACAAAATCACAAACATTTTTTTATTTGTTGAAATGGGATTTTGTTTGGGCGGTTTCCGCGACATTCCTCAACTATATTCTCGGGATGGTTCTCGCCCTGATGATCAATAAGAAGGGGATCAAGGGTAAAAAAGTTTGGAGGACAATCTTTGTCATCACCATTGCCGTACCGCAATTTGTCTCGTTGCTTCTGATGAGCCGTCTGTTCGGGGATAGCGGACCGGTAAATATCATATTGCAAAACCTAGGATTCAACACGGTACCGTTCCTCACAGATGGTAAGACTGCACGGGTGATGGTTATTCTCATCAATCTGTGGGTCGGTATCCCTTATACTATGCTGATCACATCAGGAATCTTGATGAATATCCCTGCAGAATTATATGAAAGTGCCAAAATTGACGGGGCAGGGGTGGTTAAAACCTTCATGAAGATAACCTTGCCGTATGTCTTGTTCGTTACGACACCGTATCTGATTACGCAGTTCGTGGGAAACTTCAATAACTTCAACGTCATTTACCTGCTCACACAGGGAGATCCGAAATCGGTATGGCTGTACCAGGCGGGTGAGACGGACCTGTTGGTTACTTGGTTGTACAAGCTCACGGTGCAATACCAAGATTACAACCTCGCATCGGTAATCGGTATCTTGGTGTTCTTGGTTTCGGCGGCGATGTCGCTGATAGTATACAACTACTCGGCTGCGGCCAAGCGTGAAGAGGAATTCCAATAATGGCCAGCTATAAACGAACTCAACAATTATCAAACGGAGTCGTGTATGCGATTTTATCGATCATGTCAGTTGTCTGGCTGATCCCTATCGCATGGCTCATCCTTCGCTCGTTCCAGGCAGAGAAAGGTGCATGGATCACAACCGTGTTACCCCAAGGATACACGGTGAGCAATTATGTGAGATTATTTACGGAAACGACCCAGTTCAATTATCCAAGGTGGTTCGGTAACACGCTGATGGTCGCCGTATTCACTTGTGTGATCGCGACATTGCTCGTATTGATGATCAGTTATACATTCAGCCGCCTGCGGTTCAAAAGTCGCAAGGCGTTCATGAATGTCGGGTTGATTCTCAACATGTTTCCCGGGTTCATGACCATGATCGCCGTTTACCACATATTGAAGGCAATAGGATTGTACCAGTCCCACATTTCATTGATCCTGGTATATTCGACGACAGCAAGCTTGTCCTATTTCATCGCAAAAGGTTTTTTCGATACCATTCCGAAGGCAATGGATGAAGCGGCTACCATCGATGGAGCGACCCGGAGCCAGATTTTTTGGAGAATTACCTTACCGATTTCCAAACCGATTGTTATATACACAGCCCTTACGTCATTTTTGGCACCATGGGTGGATTTCATCTTTGCTTCGGTCATCATGAAGGATAATTATGATAAATATACCTTGGCTGTCGGGCTGTACCGAATGCTGGAACGTGAAAATATCTATGAATACTTCACAAGATTCTGTGCCGGGGCAGTGCTGGTGTCGATTCCCATCACGCTCTTGTTCATTTTCTTCCAGCGCTACTATGTAGAAGGAGTTACCGGTGGCTCTACGAAAGGTTAGGTCGGCATGGATTTTCCTATCGGCGACAGTGATGTTGCTATTCAGTTCATGTGCCACCAAATCAAACATCGAACAGGTTGCGATGAGTGACAATTACCGCATTTACTATGAAATCTTTGTAGCAAGCTTTTACGATACCGATGGTGATGGTATGGGGGATTTGCAGGGAATCAGACAAAAACTGGATTACCTGAACGAGGCTGGGTCATCGAAGTCATTGGGGGTCAACGGATTGTGGCTGATGCCGATCATGAGCAGTCCCTCCTATCATAAATATGATGTCACCGATTATTATTCGGTAGATCCTGATTACGGTACCTTGGAAGATTTCAAAGCTCTGGCCGCCGCATGCAAAGAACGAAATATTGCCTTGATAATCGATTTGCCGATCAACCATACTTCCGATCGGCATCCGTGGTTTCAAGCAGCGCTTTCAGGTGATCAGGACTACGAAAATTACTATCGTTTCAGAGATGATTTCGCCTCCGATTTCCATAAGGACGAACGCTCAGGTAGATTTTTCGAAGGGCACTTCGGCTCGCATATGCCCGATTTGAATCTGGCAAATCCACAAGTTCGCCAAGAGCTGTCGGATATCTGTAAATTCTGGCTTGATGCCGGTGTGAACGGTTTTCGATTGGATGCTGTTTCTTGGTTTTTCAGTTCGAATATCACGGCCAACGTTGAATTCCTCTCTTGGCTATATAATGAGTTGAAAACCTTTGATCCCGATGTCTACCTGGTGGGTGAAGCGTGGTCGGATGCGACAACCATCCTGGCATTGTATGAGAGTGCCATCCCGAGTTTCTTCAATTTTCCATTTTCTCAAAGCACCGGGACCCTCATTTCATCGATACGGGCCGGTAAAGGGGCATCGCTCGCTTCGGCAGTCGATAGATGGTATGCGCAATTGCCCCAAGGGGCAATCGATGCGCCATTTCTCACCAATCATGATCACGCCCGTTCGGCAGGGGCTCTCATGGGAGATCTCATCCTGCAGAAACAGGCAGCTGCGGTCTATCTGCTCTTACCGGGCAATCCATTCATCTATTATGGCGAGGAAATCGGGATGAGAGGCGGTTCGGGACGCGATGAAAACAAACGGACTCCGATGATTTGGTCACTCAGCGATTCCGAAGGGATTACCAATCCTCCTGAAGGATCTGATGATATTCGCCCTTTGGACGAAGGTGTCGCAGAGCAGCTTAAAAACAGGAATTCCTTGTTGCGCTACTACATCGATATCATAGCCATAAAGAACCGTTATCCTGCTTTGGCCAGAGGGCTATTCAACATAATGCAAGTCGATGATCAGCAATTATTCGCCTATACGGTTACCTACGAAGGAACTACCTATGCCGTCGTACACAACATTGGATCCGAGGCAAGTTCAGTGCCGCTCGCGGGTTATTCTTTGATAGAGGCAATATCGACCAATAATAAGAAACCTCAGTTTAAAAACTCTCTTCTTCAGATGCCTCGATACAGTTCGGCGATTTTAGTGGTATCACACTAATTGAACCATAAAACAATCAAGCGATTATCCTTTCGAGCATTCCTTTACATGTACATCAAATGTCAAAAATGATGACAAAGACCTTGCAGAATCAAATAAACTCACTCATTATTACCATAAGGAGACAAATCTAATGCAATGTCCAGTAATCATTGCATCTAAATGAGGGAGGCGTTTTGTGAAACACAAACTGTTGGTTGTATGCTGCATTCTATTGATGTTAGCTACAGGTCTTCATGCTGATGAGATGGAGAGTCTTTATTCTTTGGTGGTACCCGAACAACAAACATCACTGGAGGTTTTTGGAGCACTCGGAAGCACCTTTCCTTCTTCAGAATCTAATGATCTGTTCAGAATGGAGATAGGATTTGCTCCAGGTTCGTTTGCGATCGATCTAGGAGGGACTGCGCGATATTACTATGACAAACAATTGATAGACCAACGGCTTTTCATCGACGGAACGGGAACGGTAAAACTGGGTACTACCGAGATTGGTCTCAATGTGGCCGGTAGGGCAGGCTATGCAGATCATTCGCTCAAGCTCGGTGATTTAGATGCATTCTACATGGTGAGCGGAGATGTGCAACTATATCCCGCATACGCTTTCGGTTCATTCGGATTTGAATATGAAGTCAGTCCCGCAGGCACGTTCGGGATTGGAAGGATCTATTCGATTTCTACCATCAAGATAATCCAATTGATGATGAAACACCTCAATGTCGTACCGACTGTTGATAATGTGAGAGCCGTAGCGGAGATCATGTATACCAATGGATCGCGATTGACTCGCTACACCGATAATTTCCTGGAAAATTATATTGCCTATTACCAAGACATCGCCAATGCGATGGGGATTCCAGATAAAGCGTTGGACATCTGTCTTATCAATAATTCTCAGGTGTATGACTTTGAATCAATTCGATATCTCGGGTTGAACCATGGGTGGCAGGCAGGGGTCGAACTCGCGCCTTTTGCAAAGAACAATGAATGGCCTTATACGAATAAACTGGGATTTGATTTACGGCTGACAGGCGCATGGGGTACTTTCTTGATAGAGGATTCACTGTATCTTTCAGCCGATGGATCCATCGGGATGAATCTGGATTCTTCAGCGACTAAGAAATTTGCCTTCATCACATCCGTTGATGCTACTGTGAGATACCTGCCGGAGAACTTCCGTTGGTGGATCGACGGTGGCTTGCGCTTTGGCGTGAATACGAGATCAACTCCCGTGGTCGATTTCCAATGTGACGGAGAAGTCGATTATTTGATGAGCCCGAATCTAAGAACCTATGCAGGTCTGTCTTTTTCCACATTGAGAGGAAGTCTTGCCTTTTACGCGGGCGGATCATATCGGATATTTTAGATCATATCGGTCAACGGGTGCGCCCCGTTGACCCTGTGATTGTTTCAGTACATCCTGACGGTTTTTTCAGTTGCCGTTCCTATAACGGGACAGTTCGCATGTATCCAGAATGGACTCAGGCTTTCGCCGTTCGGAAAATGAAGGCTGCCGTTATCATCGATCCATGCTTTATTGAGTACATCTGATGACCAAGTGCCATTTTTTGTTCGCTTGTTTGGAGTCTGGTTTTTTAGAACATCCGAGACGATGAAGCGATGTTCCTGAACTTTCTTCCGCAGATCGTCATCTAAAAAGGCCAATGTGATATCCAGGCCAACCACTTCATCCTTATCCTTAAGAATCGGTTTGCTTTTCGCTACATACAACGAGACCGGCGGAACCAAAGGATGGGATGTGCGAATAATGTTTTCCCATATGACGCTCCGGGACTCCAGGTTGTTCACTTCCCTGATCGTTTGGATAGCAGATCCGTCAGATTTCGTAGCAAAGAGTAGCGCGAATCGCTTTTCTGGGCTATATAGAATCGGCTGACAGCGATGCGGGGCTATCATGCGATATCCAAAATTCAGCGATTGAACGATATCTCCAAGTAAAAACAGATGTAATTTCACATCCTTCCGGTTTGAGAACACTGTATCATCTCTTTTCAGTTCGCAATTTCCAGCTAACAGCGGTTCCCACAAATCGACCTCCCTGGCATTGTAGGCAGCAGAAGCTGCTAGAAAAAGCTCGTAGCTTTCTTTACTCCGATAAGCTTCAAGGAATTTCCGTCCCTTAAATTCAACCGGGTGCCATGTCATGCTATCGATCTGTTCACCTTTTGAAGCATCGAATATCTTTGAGGTATCGACTGTCCAACGAACAAGGAGCACCCGTTTTTCCCGTTGCTCCCGTTCCAATAACGACGTGATGAAACGTTCATCAATATCCATGATCGTCGGTACGATCGGATTGTTATTTCTGAAAAGGATCAAAAGGTACTTTGTTGAAGCTTTGCTCAAAGCATAGGTTATGACTTTATCTTCCGCCAAAGCATGTTCGATGGTGAACCCACCTTCGACGGTGAGCATGCGTTCATGGATCTTTTCTATGTCAGTAGTAGTATTAATTGCCATGCGCCTCTCCTAAGATTGAATATAATCAATTTTATCGTATTCGTGGAGTCTTACACGAAGTTCGTTCAGCAGCACCTTTTCTACCTGAGAATTAGCATGTCAGTTACCAGATCAGAATAATGTGTAGAGCCGAGTCCATGGTAAGCGGGTCAGATATCCGAAGGCAAAAATTGATGGTATCGATCGCCTTTCACTTTTTACCGATTGCAGGAACAAGAATCACGGGAATCCATGACCGGCGAGCGACATATTGACTTACGCTTCCGACGAATAGTTCGCGCATGAAACCTCGTCCCTGGGTTCCCATCACCAGCAAAGTGGGTTTGAGATCGCTCATTGCCTTGAGTATCTCCATGTAAGGAATGCCATAGCGTAATTCAATATCGATCGTTTCGACATCTTTCTCTGCAAGATCAACTTTCAACATTGCCAGGCGTCCTCGGTCAGTACTGTTAAATTCACCGAGCCTGTCGCTCAGATAGGGTTCGATTCTTCGTTGGTCTTGTACGTGTAAGAGGGTTACTTTCTTCATCTGGGTCGAATCGGCCAATAACTTGACATACGCGAAGGCTTCATCCGAAGCCGGGGAGAAGTCGGTGGCGAACAACACATGATCCAATAATTCTTTATCAACCGATCCGACAACATGTAGGACTCCTTCGGTTGAAATCTCTAGATGGACGATCAAAACCGGCAGTTTGGCATTGAGGATGACTTCATGGGCGACTCCTCCCAAGAAGGCTCCGGCAATCAATGATTCTCCCCTTGATCCTACGACAATCAACGGATACTCGTCCTGTTCCGCTATCCTATTGATTTCACGTTTTGGGCTTCCGGGGGATATTTTGATATCGACTTCAAATCCTTGCTTCCGGATTATCTCTCGCTGCCGTTCGAGCGCATCTGTCTGGTAGGAAATTGCAGTAGGTATTGCGGAAGAAGTCACTTCTTGTAGGCTCGGGCATTGGAGTAACATCACCTTCCTGACACCAAGTACTGCCAGCCCGCTTAGATTCTTAATGAGTATGTTGGAAGACTCCGAGAGGTCTGTGGCGACAATAACCTTTTCAATCATACAAGACTCCTTTGCTAGGTGGTTCAATTGGAAGAACCATTGATGGTGCAAGGACCCTGTTACAAAGCTTCTAACGTCACACCCGATTGAATGTCATCACACTTTTCATTGCACTTTGTCGGACTCCTTTATAACAGGAACCAACCTTAAATCCATCTTCGCCTATGGACAGTATATGGTCGTAACACGTAATTGTCAAAAAGAACCCGGTCTTTCTCATTATTTTTCTTTTTACCTCATTGCATTGAAAAAGAGTGTAGGGCATACTTCTCCTATTGGAGACAACACTAGATGATATACAAACCATATGGAACGACAAACAAATCAATATCCGCTATCGGTATGGGAGGCATGCGGTTCAAAAAAGAAGACTATGCAGACGGAGAGTTGGGAAAGTGCTCTGAAATCGTACTCAAGGCATTCGAATCGGGAATCAACTACTTTGATACCGCTCCCGGATACTGTAATGATAAAAGTGAATTCATCTATGGCAAGGCTTTCGAACAGATGAAAACCGATGGGAAATTTTATGTATCGACCAAATGTTCGTTACGCAATGCCAAAGATGCCGACGGTGCTCGCAGGATGATAGAGCAGTCGTTGAAACGCTTGAAAGTCGACAAGATTGATTTTTATAACATGTGGTGTATTTTACGTAGGGAACAGTATGATGAGTTCATCAAACGCGGTGGCGTGTACGAAGGTGCGTGCAAAGCCCGCGATGAAGGCTTGATCGATCACATCTGCTTTTCCACTCACATGGGAGGTCCCGATATCGCCGCCATCGCCGATGATGGATTATATGAAGGAGTTACCCTAGGATACAATGCCGTAAATTTTGCCTACAGACAGAAAGGTGTCGATGCTTGCCATGCTGCCAACATGGGTGTAATCACCATGAATCCACTCGGAGGAGGGATGATTCCTTCCAATCCCGACTATTTTTCATTCATGCGGCGGAAGGGAGAATCATTGGTCACTTCCGCGTTGCGGTTCATCATCACACAACCACAGATTACCTGTGCACTTGTGGGATTCTCATCCGTTGATGAAATAGAAGAGGTGGTTAAAGCAGCAGACGAAACGAACGGTATCGAACCGTTCGACCACCGAGCCATGGCCAACTTTCTCAAAGAAGAACTCGATGCACTGTGCACCACGTGCACCTATTGTGACTCCTGTCCCGCGGGGCTTCCCATCCCTCAGCTGATGGAATCCTACAACTATTTTATCCTTTCATGTGGGGATGAGAAAAGTGTTAAGGATCGATTGGCATACCACTGGAATGTCGACGGGTCGGTAGCAGCACAATGCATGGAATGTGGTAAGTGCGAGTTGCTATGCACACAAAAACTCCCAATTATTGATCGGTTGATCGAGATAAAGAAGATGTTCACCAGCGCGACATGATCAAATGATTACCCGAATGGATATTTTTTATGTATACTATGATTATAACGATTGTTGATTTTTATTAAAAATTAGGAGGTGGTTATGGCATATTCGGAACCGTACGATGCATTGGATGAGAAAACGAGAGACATCTCTCGGGCAATTACCAGTTTGCGTGAAGAACTTGAGGCAATCGATTGGTATAATCAAAGGGTTTCGACGACTAAAGATCCTGAATTAAAAGGAATCATGGCCCATAACAGGGATGAAGAAATCGAACATGCGTGCATGACTATCGAATGGTTACGCCGTAACATGGACAAATGGGATGAAGAATTAAAAACATACCTTTTTGTGTCAGGATCGGTGTTAGAAGCCGAAACCGGGGCGGAAGACGTTGCTGCACCAATGAGTGCCATGCATATCGGAAATATGAAAGACTGAGGTTGAAAGAGAATTACCATGGATATATTGAAAAAAGACTTGGCTCCGCTATCATCTAAGGCGTGGGAAGAAATAGAAGAACGGGCAGTACAGGTACTGCGTTCTCGTCTGAGTGCCCGTAAGGTTGTAAAAGTCAATGGACCGCTCGGTTGGAATTATACAGTAGTTCCCGAAGGTCGCCTTGATTTGGTCGATGACACCACCGATGTGAAATCAGGTGTGTATAGAGCGACTCCTTTAGTTGAGACCAGGGTTCAGTTCAAATTGAACCGATGGGAATTGGATAATCTCACAAGAGGTGCCAAGGATATCGATTATGACTCGTTAGACGAAGCCTTGGTCAAACTAGCTGATTTTGAAGAGAAGGCAGTGTATGAGGGCTTTGAAAAAGGCAACATCGACGGTCTTTCAAAAGCCGCTACCAATAAGATTTTGACTTTCGGAAAAGATGCCACAGCAATCATGGAGTCGATTTCCAATGCGATGGTGACTTTCCGCACTCATCATTATCACGGACCATTGAGTTTGGTGGTCGGACAGAAAGCGTGGGTATTGCTAAACAAAGAAATCCACGGCATTCCGCTGATCGAAAGAATCGAACGTTTGATTGGCAACAAGGTGATACTGAGTCTTGCGGTGGAAGGAGCGTTCTTGCTCCCGTATGACGATGAGAATCTAGAACTGACTATCGGTCAGGATTTTGCCATCGGGTATGAAAGTCATGATTCTAAGGAAGTTCGCTTGTTTGCAACCGAATCCTTTGCGTTCAGGGTGTTGGATCCCACTCTCATAGTGAAGTTCAGCGTTTGATTCCTGTTATTCCAATACGGTCATCCATCGTGCAAGACCGGTGGATGATTTTTCTTTTAGTGGTCATAATGTCATCGATATAGTATACTGCTCGCCATGAAATTCTTTCACAAGATTCCCATCATATTCATTCTTTGCTTGCTGTGTTTGCTACTGTTTTCTTGTACGAGTGCAGCCTCTTTAGAACGCGAACGTCAAAAAATTTCAAACCCTACGGACTATCTCGAATCACACGGAATCGAACAATATGCTTCTTCGGTTCCTGTTGTCTATAACAATGGTGTCGAATGGTATGCGCGTGCATTCGAATTGGTGGAACAAGCCCAGGATTATATTCTCATCAACACATTCCTTTCCAATCTTCTTGATTTGAGCGAACCGTTATGGGATTTGCTTGCCAAGAAAATAATACAAGGAGTACGGGTATACTGCTTATTCGATTCTTCTTCCTATTTCCAGTTATATACGGACAGGAACGAAGTCATTCCCGCCGCATTCAATCATCTCCGCGAATTAGGTATACCTGTAACGGAATACAATCCGTTTAGTCTCAGCAATTCCTTTTTTCTGCCGATGTTGCTTGACCGAGATCATCGTAAATTTTGGATTATCGATGGAAAACAACTGGCTGTGGGCGGTATAAATATTAATCACGCTTCCCTTGGATTGCCCCCGGAATCAGGCCATATCGATAGCATGGTCGAAGTAGTCTCCCCTAAGGCTATCGAGGTACTAATCGGGTCATTCATAGACACTTGGAACAGATATAATCCGGACACTCTTGATCCCCTTGATTTTTACATCGAGGATACTCAAGTTCCTCTCGATGTATCCCTTTGGCTGGTCGATCACCACTGGCCGGCCCGTTCGCAAGCAACTACGATGTTTGACGCATTCACACTCGGAGCACAAAAAGAACTGTGGATGGTCCAGGGATTTGCTTTCATGACAGGAGCCCTGACCGAACGGATAGCAAACGCGGTTGATAGGGGAGTTGAGGTGCACATTCTCCTTTCGGATAACGCCGGTAAACCAAATTATGAAAAGGCTGCCAAATATGGAATCCTTGATCTGATCGATGCGGGAGCGACGGTGTATATGTATTCAAATCCCACCACTGCCTTTCTCCACTTGAAACTCATGATCGCAGACGGATACCTTACGGCATACGGAAGTACCAACTACAATCTACGAAGCCAGACCTTATCGAGAGAGATATCCATAATCTTCGATGATGAGCAGATCGCTTCTGCTGCAAAAGCCCATGTTGACGAGCTATTGAAGTATTGCCGCATTGTCACGCGTGAAGAAGCAGTATCATATAGGAATTTTGTCAATTATTGTTATTATCTTCTTATGCAGGTCTGGGGATAATGTGATGAGGATGCAAAGATCAGCGTGCATAATCGT
>JAAYIV010000113.1 GCA_012523305.1 Spirochaetales bacterium | reverse complement strand
CCATGAAGGTTTTGCGTCAGATCTATATGATGGTCTTCTTTCCGAACGGTTGTCGTCAAAGCGACTTGGTCCCTGATCACGATCTCTGGGCGATCGATCTCCGAACTGTGAGCGTCTTTCATCGAATCGTCTTTGAGGTCTGTCTTGATTCCATCTGGGTTGCTCATCATTTCTTCGGGGAGGTCGTCTGTCGTCATCGTAACGTCGAGGTGACCTGCTGTCAGAACGTCTGTCGTCTTCGTAACGTCGAGGTGGCCTGCTGTCAGAACGTCTGTCGTCTTCGTAACGTCTCGGACCTCTGTCCCGGTCAAATGGACGGGAACTTCTGCGATCATCATCAAATCTTCGACCTTCAGGTGTTCTGGGTCGGTCAGGATTGTCATCACGTTGTCTGGAGTATTGACGTTCTTCTTTTTTCTGATAATTTGAATCACCTTCGTTTGAGTGTCTTCTCTCATATCGACGGTCAGCTGCATTCCCTTTGGTGTTTTTCTTAGGCATAGTGTCTTCCATCTCCGTTTCTTCCGGATTCAGAACTAACATCTCGGCTTCATCTTCATCTAGGTCTACTTCGTCTTCATCCCAATTCAAAACCAATTCGTCATCTTCTTCATCATGCGAATCGTTTTCCACAATCTCTTTTTCTTCTGCTTCTTCAGCAGCCGTAATAATGTTTGCATCTTCTTCCCGCTGGTCAGCGCTTTCCGACCCAACAGGTTCTACTGGTTCCAACATCTCTTGTGGGACCTTTATCTCTTCTACTTTTTCCAACATCCAACTCCTTAGGGAATGTCTTTTCCTTGAGAATCCAGGGGCCGCGATATCCCTTGTGATCTCCTTAATCTCATATCCATGGATTTTCCTCGTATTAAAATCAAACGTGCCGAGATTCGTTGAAAATAATAACAATCCACCTTCTGTTAACAAATTATTGATGAGCATGATGTATTTGATGTAATCGCGTTGCACATCAAAATCATGCTTCATCTTCCTACTGTTTGAGAAAGAAGGGGGATCCAATATCACCAAGTGAAATCGTCTGCCCTTCTTGCTCGCTTCAACCAAAAAATCATATGCATCCATCGTGATGCAGGAATACGAAGGTCCTTCAAACCCGTTCAATGCCAGATTTTTCTTGCACCATTCGGAATAGGTGCTTGATAGATCAATCGAAGTCACACTCTTTGCGCCACCAACGGCAGCATATACTGAAAATGAACCGGTATAAGAAAATAAATTCAGGACATCAAGGCCTAGGCTCATTTCCTTCACCATGCTTCTTGTAATCGCATGGTCAAGAAACAGACCGGTGTCGATACGTTTTGTCAAATCTACCGCAAATGAAAGTCCTTGTTCTTTCACAACAAGATCTAAGGACGAATCATTTTGGACTTCATGTTGAGACCGGCCTTCTCTCTTTTTCCTCTCATGGAAAATAACCTTATCCGGCTCGACATACAACATTCTCGCACACATATCGCAGATGAGACTTTTCTGTCCCTCGGTAAAGCCACCGTCAGAATAATCAGTAATTCGGGCATAATGGCCATACAGATCAACTGAAATAGGTAATTCGGCAATGTTAAGATCATATACTCTCATTACATCTGTATCGTTGTTCTTCATCAACCTGCGCATCTGTAGTGCATTGCGCTTCAATAACTTACTAAAATCCTTACGTATGTAGTCTTCCATTGCCTTTACGATTGCCTTTCACGGCCGGAGTATATATGATAAGATAAAAAAAAGATAGACAAGAGGATAGAAGATGGATGACGAAGCCCAACAATTCTTGAGTTCGCTTGAAGCAAAATATGGTGGACCCGTAGGATATCGGACCTATAGCACTTGGTTTGCATCAAATGACGGAGTCGTGCGGGAATTCGGTGTGTTTTTATTCCTCATCGGCTCTACTTTTCATTTCGAAGATTTTGAACGCAAGCCTTCGCTGTTCGGATTTCCATTGAAGACGTCTAAGAAAGCACCTCCGTATGTGAAGTATGAGCAAAGTTTCTCAAGCAGCGATGTAAAATCAGTGATCGCCGTTGCGAAATCAATGGCGCTTTCATGTGCATATGGCGATGTGAGACAAGAAGATATCAAAGAAGCAAATCGCTTTGTCAGGATGTTTCGTCCGATCGTATTTAAGGTAGAGTTGCTAGACGGTACCGTGTATTTCTTTGAATTGATCGATCACAAGAAGTTTGTCAAAGAATTGGAGGAGTCGAAACATGGGAGCATTTAAAGCGTATGATATTCGAGGGATTTTTGGCAAAGATTTGACTACCGAGCTTGTTTATAAAATTGGTTATCATCTTCCTAATCTTCTTCAATGCGATCACATTATTGTTGGTCGTGATGTTCGCCTCAGCAGCGATAAGATGTTTGATGCTTTGAGTAGCGGAATAACCGATGCGGGGTGCGATGTCTGGAATATCGGACTTGCCACCACTCCGATGGTGTATTTCGCGACAGTCCTGCTCAATGCTGGCGGATCGGTACAGATTACTGCAAGTCATAATCCTCCTGAATACAATGGGTTGAAGATTTCAAAGACAAAAGCTTTGCCAGTCGGAGAGAATTCGGGGTTAAAGGAATTGGAACGGATGGTCGGCACTTCAGAAATCGTTGTTGCGAGCAAGAAGGGAAGAATCATCGATAAAGGAGTTAAATTCGAGTACCTTTCGTTCTTGCGCCAGTATGTTCCCAATCTAAACGATCTATCGTTAAGTATCGACTTATCTCATGGCATGGCAAATCTATTGGTAAAAGACTTATTAGGTGATAGCCACCATTACCTTTATGATCATTTTGACGGAACATTCCCCGCACACGAACCGAATCCGCTTGTGGAAGAAAACTGCGAGGACATCAAGAATGCAGTATTGAAAAATCA
Organism: Spirochaetales bacterium; assembly: GCA_012523305.1. GTDB lineage: Bacteria > Spirochaetota > Spirochaetia > Sphaerochaetales > Sphaerochaetaceae > JAAYDK01. The sequence continues at coordinate 5,780 of JAAYIV010000113.1, read as the reverse complement.
TAGCGATGTCGGAGTGATTTTTGATGGAGATGCTGATAGAGTCATGTTCATTGATGAACGCGGACGCTTTATCCAACCCGATTATATCACAGCTGTGCTTGGAACCTACTTCCTTAAAAATGAAAAAGGCAATGTACTTCAAGATATCAGGACGAGTCGGTCTACTACCGAGTATCTTGAAAAACTTGGAGCCGAGGTGGTTACTTGGAGAGTCGGACACGCTTTCGCAAAAGTCAAATTGCGGGAAATCGATGGAATATTCGGCGGAGAATTGGCAGGCCATTATTATTTCAGAGACTTCTTTTATTGTGATTCAGGTATTCTTGCTTCACTGATTGTGCTTCAGGTTGTTGCGGATCTCAAGAAGCAAGGGAAAACTTTTTCAACATTAATCGATGAAATAGTAACCTACGCAAATAGTGGAGAGATCAATTTTAAGCTCGATAAGAAAGATGATGCCGTAAAAGCTCTCTATGACGAATATGTAAAGAACGACAAACCCACAGCAGTGATGGATTTTGATGGATATAGGGTTGAATTTCCGACTTGGTGGTTCAATGTGAGAAAATCAAATACGGAACCATACCTACGATTGGTTGTCGAAGCACGAACAAAAAAAGAGTTGGATGAAAAAGTGTCTCGGCTTTCGACTACGATCACATCCTTTACTTGATGATTAGGAGCCAGATGAAATGAGAGTGCTATTGTTTGGCGGGGCAGGCTATATCGGTACCCATGTAGCGTTGAGTTTTCTTGAACGAGGGGATACTGTCGGAATTTTTGATAATCTTTCTTCCGGATTGCGTTCGAATGTAAGTGAAAAAGCAGTATTTTTCGAAGGTTCGATACTTGACCGCAATAAAGTGGGGGAAGCTCTTTCGGCAGGATGGGATGTCGTTGTCCACCTGGCAGCATTCAAAGCCGCCGGTGAATCAATGATCCTTCCTGATAAATACGCTGAAAACAACATCGCTGGATCATTGATTCTGATGAGCGAATGCGTAAGGCATGAAGTCAACAATTTCATCCTTTCATCTTCGGCGGCCGTATATGGGGAACCTGCATATTTACCGATAGACGAACTCCATCCCTGTAATCCGGAGAATTATTATGGATATACAAAATTAGCAATCGAAGAAAATCTAAATTGGTATTCCAAATTAAAAGACTTGAAGTATGTCTCTCTCAGGTATTTCAACGCTGCCGGTTATGATCCTGATGGCAGGATGACCGGTTTAGAAAAAAATCCCGCCAACCTGATTCCGGTCGTGATGGAAACTGCAATTGGAAAGCGTCCGAACATATTGGTGTTCGGTTCGGACTACCCTACTGTTGACGGAACGGGGGTCCGGGATTATGTACATGTGAGCGATCTTGCTGACGGGCATGTCAGGGCAGCTGATTACTTGATGGCTGAAAAAGATTCGCTCATCGTGAACTTGGGTAGTGAACATGGATTAAGCGTGATGCAAATCATCGAAACAGCGAGAACAATTTCTGGCAGGCCTATTCCTGCTGAAATTGTTGCACGAAGGCCGGGAGATCCTGCAAAACTGATCGCATCTTCATCAAAAGCTAAATCCACCTTAGGATGGAAGGCAAAATTCTCTGATGTCGAAACAATTGTCGAATCCACATGGAAGGTATATCGGAGTCAAGCCATCAAAAGTGGAAGAACTCTTTGAAACATATTGACAGAACCGGCACAATCGATTAGATTTCGATTTGATTGCGAGAGCATTCCCCTGTAGCTCAGTCGGTAGAGCAGGTGGCTGTTAACCACCCTGTCGGCGGTTCAAGTCCGTCCGGGGGAGCAAAGCAATACGAGCCAATTCTTCATCAAGAATTGGCTCTTTTCTTTACATATCAACAAATCTGCGAAACTTCTTTCAGCTATGCAAAACAGTCTTTTCATGTTATTCAAGTCTTTGCTGTTTGTTGCAGTAACCAAGAAGAAAAAAATAAGAAAAGTGAATCCACTTATTGCTAAGATGAGCCAATACTTGCTATTGAGTTGGATCTAGCCAACAACCACTCCAGAGAAAATTAAGCTTCCATCCATGAGGCAGTTCTTCCGTGAGAATGCGAACATTTTCATATATTGAGAACAAATTCTGACTGAAAAACAAATAAAGCTTTAATTCAGAGGAAAAGACCATTAGTATCATAGACATGCAAAAGAAGATTTTTTTATGGTTTGTACTCATCGTAGTACTTCCTAGCGGGATTATCTATTTTGTAATGAATCATTTACTCATCAGATATGTGATCAACCAACAGATTGAAACAAATAATCAACTCATCCGAGAGATGCGTAAGAATCTCGATACAAAACTGCTTCATTACCAACAGCTTACCATGCAGTTTTATTTGAATGATGAAGCGATGGCAGAAATTGATTCCGCCCTTCCTGTTCTGGAATGCAAAGCAATACAAACTATGTTGGATGGGTTTGTCAATTCGAATCGATTGATCGCTTCCGCATACCTTGTGATGGAAAAGGGAATTATCTCCAGCGGTACGGGTATCCAACATATCGAACTGATCAATGACACTATTCAACCGATTCTCACACGACTGGAAGGAAGAATTTATTGGACTCAGACCTATCCGATGGTATCGAATTTCGGCCTTGAGGATACATTTTTCTTCGGGGGGAGACATATCAGAAAGAATCAAAAGCCCATCGCAACCCTTTTGCTTGGATTCAACAGCCAATTCTTTGATGATTTTTTCCAATATACCCCATTTACTGAAAACCAAACGATCATGCTTACTAATTCCCAAGGATACACTATCGCTTCGAACCAGATTGAGAAGCCGCTCGCAAATTTGGTTTCTACACCTTCTAGTGTTGAAAATGGCAAATACGTGACCCTTACATCAAATTCAAGTGCTAGCGATTGGACGATATCACTCACTTTGGACACCCATGAGATTTCACGGGAACTGACCTACTTGAGGGATATGTTCAACCTTAGCGCAATATTGTACATTATTTTTTTCCTCATGATCAGTTTGCTCATTTCCCGACGACTTACAAAACCCATACAAGCTCTTACGGGTGCTGTTAAGAAAGTGGGTGAAGGAATCATAGATGTCCAGGTGGATATCGACCATATAGATGAGATAAAACAATTATCCATCGGATTCAATGCAATGACCGATCGGATTCAAAAATTACTCGAAGAAGTGAAACATGAAGAAGAAAATAAACGGAAAGCCTATATGCAGACGCTACAACTTCAGTTGACTCCTCACTTATTATATAATTCATTAAACACGATTCGTTGGATGGCTCAGATAAACGGTCAAGAAAACATTAAAGACATCACACGAGCATTGACACGTTATTTACGAAGTCTTTCTGACATTGAAAGCGAATACATTTCTTTACGCAAAGAACTACAGCTGGTTGAAGATTATGCTGTGATTCAGAGATTCCGCTATTCTGATTTCACTATTGTCCAGCGGGTTTCTGACGATCTGTTGAACTGCCAGATTCACAAACTCATGGTAGTAAATCTTGTCGAGAATAGCATAATCCATGGGATTGCCGATCTTGCAGAACGGGGAGTGATAACTATTAGCGCTACGTCTGATTCAGAAACGCTATTCATTACGGTTGCGGATAATGGTATCGGAATACCAAACCATATATCACGTTCGCTCGCGGTACTAGGTGAGGATGGTTCACATCACATCGATTCTAAAGATAGCCATACAGGATTACGCAATATCCAAGATCGCTTAACACTTCATCACGGGTTAAATTATTCGCTAATCGTAACATCAGAGCCGGGCAAGGGATGTTCGATTACTATTCCAATGCCGATAATCTTCGAGAAAGATGATCAAATCTCACCATGAACGATCACAGCGATACATGCTGAGAATGTTCTCCAAAGGTGTTCCTGATTGGAGATTATGACATGGCGCACATATATAACGTCCGTATGTTCCTAGGACATCAATATTTTTCCTCACCTCTGTTCTCACTTGATTTGTTGTTCCAAATGGAAGAATCCGTTGATTCTCCACTGCGCCATGAAATACAACCCGATCCGAAAAAGCCTCTATTAGATGCTTCCTATCCATGTGCGGACATGTATGTTGGATAGGATTGATAATATCGATACCCAAATCGATCATACGTTTGAGAATTGGGAACGCAGCTCCATCTGAATGATAGAAAGCTCTAGCTTTATGAGCATGAATCAACTTGATTAAATCACGATAAGGTTCAAGAAATCGGGCTTCCCAGACTTCTTCACTTATAAGCAAACGATCCTGCATCCCCATATCATCCGACAAATACACAACATCAATTGCGCCATTGCATGTTCGTAAGGCTTGCTCGATATATTGTCTTTGAATCTCAAAGATTTTCCGGATAATGGCATCAGCTAATTCAGGTTCAATATATAAATCCATCAATGCTTGCTCAAATGGCCGGAGCTTGCAATAGATTTCGAACAATGATACGAAGGTCAACATTCGAGTCCATCGAGCATACTTAACACAAGAATTCTTCAATTCAGAATAATCGAACAAGGTAGGATCAGGCCAGAGATACCCCTCAATTTCATTTTTTGATCTTGCAGATGCTAGGGGGAAAAACACTACTTCCTCGTAATCCCCCCCATAAGAATGCCGAACAGTTCTACGGCCGCTTTTCCACTCATCAAAAGTTAACAGCCGATCCCGTTCATCATAAACCGGATTGTTTACCTGCGTGTACTGGGCATCCACCATCACTATTTTGTCCAATTCCAATGCGTCCCATACGGCAATTTCATCAGAAACCCCAAAATAAGTCATCAATTGATCTCTGACTTCACGCGTGTACCAGATATCAAAAGGAACTCTATCCGTAGGAGAATAATCTAATACAGCTAAAATCCGTTCTCGTGGTGTCATGGTTGTTTCCTCTTCCCTCTTCTATCCATACCGTCCGATTGTCGGCAATGCAGCATAGACAGCTAGTATGTTCTCCAATCTGGAATCTTCTTGAAACATATGAGTCGGAGAGAAAAGATACCCATTGCCATCCATCATGATTTCAAGTAAGGTTTTAACTTTCTTCAAGGTTTCTTCGATCGAACCGGAAACGACTTCTCCAGCAGTCGAGAATCCTCCATGAAAAGCCAGACGATTGCCATAGGAAGCTTTCAGATAGGCCGGGTCCATATCATGTGCTTCCGGTTGTAACGTATCCACGGCTTTAATCCCCATATCGATGAAATCGTTAAAAGCCCACGAAGAAGAACCACAACTATGGATCATTACCGGAATTCCGAATGCTGAGGCAAGATCCACAAAGCGCTTATGACGATCGCGAATTTCACGCCGATACATTTCCAAGGAAATGAGAGGACCGATTTGTGAGCCGAGATCCTCACCCATCCATATAAAATCAATTCGCCCTTTCAGTATTTCAAGGCTACGTTCCATCTGTTCAAGTTGGATAGACAATCGTCGATCGACAAGGCGCGACCAAGCCTTATTTTTATCAGCCATGGCGATATACACTTTTTCCATCGAGCACCACATCCCTGTAGTGTTCAATATGTCTCCTAGCCCCGGATTCCCATAATAAAGAGCTTTGTCAGGCCATAATCTTGACTGGTCGACGAGTGCTTCATAATTATAATCATCAGCGGACGGCATTGGCCAAGCGTCTATGATATCCTGATCCAAATCCTGTAATGGAAAATCGCAGTAGTCCCAGTATCCTCCGCTATCATTTGGTATCCATCTAGTTGTTATCCCCCATTGTG
>JAAYIV010000112.1 GCA_012523305.1 Spirochaetales bacterium | reverse complement strand
TACCGCAATGACGGTATGCAAATAGGAGAAAGCATATATGAAAAGAATTTTGGCACTCGTACTGTTGATTGCAGTACTCGGCACTTCGATGGTATTCGCTTCAGGGCAGAAACAGGCTGCCGACGGATTGACCAAAGTCAAGGTTGCCCACCATATGGGATACAGCGGGGCAGCGGTCGTTGCCATCGGTACCAAGATGGGATACTTCCAGGAAGAAGGCTTGGACGTTGAATTGGTTCCCTTCACATCGGGTCCTGCCGAGATAGCGGCGATGGTCTCCGGCGACCTTCAATTTGGTTATATCGGTAGCGGTGCCACCACGTTGGCAGTGAAGGGAGATGTCGAGATCATCTATTTCCAGAACCTCGGCGATGCGGAGGTTATCGTTGCAAACAAAGATTCAGGAATCAAAAGTGTTGCTGACCTGAAGGGAAAGAGCATTGCCACCACATTGGGTACTTCTGGTGAAAACATTGTGAACCTGGCACTCGAACGAGCCGGATTGAATGTTGGAAGCGGGCCTGACAGTGTCAATCTCATCAACATGGACATGGGCGGATGCGTAACTGCGATGCTCGCTGGGAAAATCGATGCAGTGTGTGTCTGGGGTTCGTACAAGGTGACCCTGGAGCAACAACTGGGAGACAAGTACGTAGCTCTGGCAAAGACATCTGATTTTGCCGACACCTATGCTTCCGTATCCAGTTGGCTCGCCACGCAGGACTATATCGATGCCAATCCAGGAACAGTCCAGGCCTTCGCCAACGCCTTGGCAAAGTCGATGGATTATTGGAAAGACAACGAGAAACAGGTGGCGACATGGGTTGCAGAGTTGCTTGAAACCGACATCCCCACCATCGAATCACAGATTGGAACCGTGTTCTTCTATAATTCTGACGAATTGAAACAAGCGCTCGATAACGGTACGGTAAAGCGTTACTACGAAGTGCAGCAGCAGAGCATGTTCGACACAGGAAAGATCGACAATATGGTGTCTCTTGACGAGTATGTACAATGGGATTACATGTACAACGCAATTGCCAATAGGTAGGACGCCGGCATGCAATACATGGTGTGGACCCTCGTGGTTCCGCACCATTTGTTTTTTATCCGATAGTGAGTAATATGCTGTTATGCTCATAACAATTTTATTGATGATGGTCGTTACTTGCATAACGATTGTCATCTTTTCCAAAAAGCTCAAAGCACTGCTGCCAATCCTCTATTACAGCTCATTCATCCTTCTGTTGGGCACATTCTTTATCTATTTTTTGAAGATTGGCGGATTCCCGTATGTACAGAAAAAACTGATTTTCGGTGGGCAGTTTCTATTTCGATACTTGACCAACGTTCCGATGAGCTTCAATGTGCTGGGGTCATTAATGATTTTTGGCAGGATGGGATTTTGTCTCTTCTTTTTCGTCGATGCGCTCAACCATAATTATCATACAAGGACATACTTGAAATCCCATCGTTACATGTATGCCATCGTTTCTATCCCATTGACTGTCTTGACAGGTTTAGTGCTCCCTTCGGTGTTCAGCCAGCTGTTTGCTTATGAATATGCATCGCAACGTACGGTAATCACGATAGTCGATATTGCTATCTACCTGCATCTATCGGTTTCGCTCGGATTGTATGTCTATGAATATTTTGATATCAAGCTGTCCTTTGTTAAAAAACAACACGGGACACTCACTATCGCTATGATCTCATTGGCAATTCAATACCTTTTTTTCGCGAGTTTCGAACCGATCACCGTCTACCAGAATTATAGTAGCATACGGATAGGCTATTCATTCCTTACCGGTTCGGGCAGTCAAGCGGTACCGTATTGGACAGCCATACTTTCACTATGTATTTTCTCCACCCTGGTGACCCTTTTCTCCACGTGGAAGTATTACAAATATGATTACGATCGGGAGAAAAAAGAATTTGTCATAAAAGACAAGATCGACAGTGCGGGTCTTTCTTCATCGATATTGATCCACGGGTTCAAGAACCAACTCTTATCATCCGAAATTTTATGCAACAGATTAGGACAAGAAATCCATCAAATCGAAGATGAACGACTCCGAAGCACATTGTCTTCCCTACAAGAAAAATTATCAGGTGCCAATGCATTCATGAGAGAACGGTTGGAAATCCTCTACCAATCCTTCATCGATGTAAACACGAAATTGGTTCCGGTAGTAAGTGAAACGCTTATCGATCTGATTTCAGAAAAAGTAGCGAAGAAAACACAACAACCCGTTATAACCTATACCTGTGAGCACGGGATTGTCATCGCTGACGCACAGCTGCTCAGCGAGGCAGTGTACAACCTCGTGGCCAATGCATTGGAAGCGGTTGAGAAAGTACAGCATCCCAAGGTCGCGGTGGATGTCAAATTTCTCAGGGCACGAACATTGATTTCCATTTCCGATAATGGACTTGGTATTCCCAAGACCGTCAGGGCAAGAATGTTCATGCCGTTCAATACCACTAAGAACAGTCTTACGAATTGGGGATTAGGATTGTGTTATTCTCAGATGATCGTAAAAAAACATCTCGGTGAAATCCGTTATGAAACAAAAATCGGTGAAGGCACGGTGATGTATATCAGCCTACCGAAATATAAAGGAAGCACATGAGTAGCGAACCCATCACCGTCCTTGTGGCCGAAGATCTGGATATCCTTAGGGAAAATCTTGTTGAGATGCTCAATCATGAAGTCGATATCGAAGTGCTCGGTGCTGCGGCTTCTGGGAAAGAAATAGTTGAATTGGCCAAAGAATACGAACCGGAAATAATACTGATGGACGTTGAGATGGAGACCAAGGATGCGGGAATTGTCGCAGCCAATACGATATTCGCGGAACACCCCGATGTAAAAATCATTTTCCTGACAATGCATGAAGATGACTACACTGTGATAGAAGCGATGTCTACAGGTGCCGTGGACTATATCTTCAAGACCGCTGATTGCACGAATGCCATCACCCATATACGTCAGGCACACCGAAATAGGATTGAACTTGAGGCAGCTATCCAACGCATCATGCATGGCGAGTATGTAAGAATACTTAAATCAAAACAAGATTATATGCAATTCATGCGCAAGATCATGTTGCTCACGCCCTCGGAGACAGAGATAATCCGTTTGTTGCTAAAGAAAAGAAAAGTCGCAGACATAGCGGCAGCACGTTTTGTCGAACCGGTAACGATTAAGAAACAGATTGGGCAACTGTTGAAAAAACTGGATGCGAAAAGAACTAGGGAAGTTGTTTCCATCATCGAAGAATTACATATCGAATCACTATTCCTGCCAGAATTATGAGACAAGGAGTCAACATTGAACAAGATCACCAGGTATTTCAGCATGCTGCTATCAGCTAATGAACAACATCGAAATTGGATAGCATCACATGTATTTCTTCTCGGCGATGTCCATAATCATTGTGGAATCAGCTACGGACATGGTTCGGTGAACCATGCAATCGGTTTTGCATGCCAGCAGCTGGATTTTTTCAGCATCACCGGACACTTCGCCTGGCCGGACATGACTACCAACCCTGAACGATCCCTGCCTTCAGATGTGGCTCAGTATCATCGAGAAGGGTTTGCAAAATTACGCCAACAATGGGACGCATATAGAAACAGCATGAAACAAGTAGAAGCTGATTATCCAATCATCCCCTTCCTTTCCTATGAGTACCATCATTTTTTGTACGGTGATTACACGGTGGTGGAAAAATCCCTCGATGCCGACCTTCCCCCGTTGCCGAATCAACACAAGGAAGACCTCAGATTGAAAAAATTGCTGGACCAGGATGGGGCACACCTGGATTCGCGAATCCCGATTCCCCATCACATCGGATACAAAGAGGGATTCAGAGGCATATCATGGGATAATTTCAATGACAAGGCATCCCCGCTGGTTGAGATTATTTCACTGCACGGTTGCGCTGAAAGCCATCATGCACCGTATCCATATTTACACACGATGGGTCCTCGTTGGGGACAGAACACGATGCAGGGAGGATTGGCAAAAGGCCATCGCTTCGGTGTGATGGGAAACACCGATCACCACAACGCCTCTCCCGGAAGTTATGGGTGCGGTCGAACCGGGCTGTGGGCATCCCAAGCAAATCGCCATGTCATCTGGGATGCATTGCTCAACAGGCAGAGCATCGCGTTGAGCGGTGATCCGATTGAGATCGCTTTATTCGTAGATGATAATCCTATCGGCTCGATGCTTGAATCGATTGGATCAAGTCACCGTATCACTACTTATGTAGCCGGTTGCGATGTATTGGAGAAAGTTGAACTGGTTGTGAACGATACCGTGGTTGCCAGACGATTCCCGATTGATGCCATTCATCAGCATTCGGAAGACTCTTCACTTCATGGAAGGGTTTCCCTTGAATTTGGCTGGGGGAAAAAGCAATTGCCATGTTTGTGGGATATCGACATTGACATCGAAAACGGGGTATTGGTTGAAGCGGTTCCCCGACTGCGCGGTAATGATATCGTTGCACCGAAAGATTTGAATGAAACTTCAATTTCATCAGACGAGTTCTATCCCACGTTCTCGAACGACAATGGCAAGATACATCTGCGGTTCCTGACCAACGGTAACCCAAATACTGTGACCAATGCCAACCAAGGATGTTCACTCGAAGTCTCAGGAACTGATGAGACGGTCATACGCATTACAATACATGCAGATTGGAATGGCAAGCCATTAGCAAAGATATTCAACTTTACATTGAAGGATATCGTTGATCATCCCAATAGTGAGTATCTGGATGGATTCGTTTCTCCAGCGATAAGTATCGGCCAGTATGTGCCTATCAAAGCTTGCACGGCTTACTTCGATGAGACGCTTGTTTTGAAAACAGATTCGTTTGTCTATGTACGTGTTTTTCAAGGTAATGGCGATTGTGCTTTCAGCTCACCGATTTGGGTATAAAGTACCAATCAATCCATTCGCCTTATCAGTAGCGACAATGGCTGACGTAACGCATTCATGTCAGCCTATTGTCGAATAATTGTGGTTAACTACCGCGTCAGACCATAGAAAATTGAACATTTTCCAAAATTTCTCCATATGTTGCATTAACTTGCTTATAGGTTTAACATATTGGAATATCAATCCATTTTAAAGGAGAGGATATGGAAACCAAGTATGATGCGATATTAAAGACCAAGATGAGTGCCGAAAGTTGGGCCAAATTGGATGCTTTACATAATCGCAAGGTAGTCGAATTCATCGGATTTTTTGCAGAACATTGTGCGCCCGATTCAATTTATGTGTGTGATGACAGCGAACATGACGTGCAATTTGTACGCGATCAGGCCTTGGCAAAGCAAGAAGAGTTCACCCTCGCCAATGCCAAGCAAACCATCCACTGGGATGGGTACGGCGACCAAGCCCGGGATAAGAAAAACACCCGCTTTCTAGTCTACAAGGAAAATCTTCAAAAGATGGCCGGACTCAATTCGATTGAATATGAAGAAGGGTATGCCGAGATTATGGACATCTCAAAAGGAATCATGAAAGGCAAAGATGCGCTGGTGCAGTTCTTCTCAGAAGGCCCGACGGAAAGTATCTTTACCATTCCTTGCGTTCAATTCACGGACAGCTGGTATGTTGCCCATTCGGAGTTTATCCTTTATCGATCTGCATACAATCATTTTCTTAAGATGAACGATAACGAGAAAGATGATTTTTTCCGATTCATCCACTCCGCCGGAGCATTGGACGAACGTAACTGCACGGTGAATCTGGATAAACGCAGAATCTACATGGATACTCAAAATAACATCGTGTATTCGATGAATGACCAATACGCCGGAAACTCGATCGGGTTAAAAAAGCACGCGATGCGCCTGGCGATCAACAAGTCAGGACAGGAAGGTTGGCTCTGCGAGCACATGTTCGTCATGGCAGCGGTGGATAAGAAAAAAAACAGAAAGACCTATTTCTGCGGTGCTTACCCCTCAGCTTGCGGGAAGACCAGTACCGCTATGATTCCCGGTGAACAGATCGTGGGCGACGATATCGCATATTTCAGGAATATCAATGGCGAATTCAGGGCAGTGAATGTTGAATTCGGCATGTTCGGAATCATCAAGGATGTCAATGCTAAAGACGATCCGGTAATATTTGAGAATTTGATGAAAAATCAGGAAGTAATTTTCTCAAACGTCCTAGTCGGCTCTGACAACAAGCCATACTGGTTGGGCATGGGAGTAACTACTCCTGATGAAGGCAAGAATCATTTTGGCGAGTGGAAAAAAGGGGTCAAGGACCAGCAGGGCAAAGAAGTGCAGCTTGCGCATGGCAACGCCCGCTACACCATGCGCCTTGACTATCTGGACAATATCGATAAGGTCGGTTTCGAAGCCAAGGATGGAGTGAAAGTCGAAGGAATCCTCTACGGAGGGCGTGACAGTGATATCACCGTTCCGGTGGAAGAATCTCCCACATGGAAAGACGGTATCCTTTTGAAAGCCGCGACATTGGAATCGGAAACAACGAGCGCGACGTTGGGCGCTGAAGGCGTAAGGACTCCCAGTCCGATGGCAAACCTTGATTTTGTATCGTATCCGCTAGGGAATTATACGATGAACAATATCAAGTTTGGTGAAAGCGTGAAACAGACTCCCAAAATTTTCAGCAACAATTATTTTATGCGCGGTCCTAACGGGCAATTCATGACAAGCAAACTTGCAAAGAAAGTGTGGCTTCATTGGGCAGAAGGAAGAATCCATGGAGAATTTGAAGCTCTTGAAACTCCAACTGGAAAAATCCCTCTTTATGAGGATCTTAAGAAACTGTTCAAGGAACATTTGAATGAAGATTTTTCCAAGAACGATTATGAGTATCTGTTCACATTCCGTTGTACAAAATGGGTGGAGAAACTTGAACGGACGAAAACCTTCTACAAAAAGATGGATGCAAACACACCCAAGGAGATTTTCGATTACTGGGATGATGCGATTGC
>JAAYIV010000111.1 GCA_012523305.1 Spirochaetales bacterium | reverse complement strand
GCGCTCGAATCGCAACAACATGCCGTGGCGATCGTGGATTACAAAAAGAACTATAGGGGAACTGTCGGCAGTTATATGGATGTCGGGAATCGAAACATATCATTCCAACTGCCGATGTATGCCAAGATTCTTGAGGAAGATGATAGAAATCTCGAAGTGCGTCTCGCAGCATATTACGATACCGCAACCGGTACATATAAAGTGATTTGGAATACTAATGAAAAGAATTCCAAACAGGAGTTGCTTGCAGAATTAGAGCGACAGTTGGATACAATGGTCCGCCGATTATCAGAAGGTGATTTTATTGCAACTCCTTCGAAGGAGAACTGTAAGAATTGCCAATATCGTCAAATTTGTAGAAGGAGGTATGCGTTCAGATGATGTATGATACCGACTTCCTTTTAAAGAAACTTGATGATAAACAACGCGAGGCAGTGGTATGTGATTGTAATTGCGTAGTGAGTGCTGGTGCCGGGTCAGGGAAAACCACGGTCCTGGCTCATCGCTTTGTATACCTTGTGCTAGAACAAAAAGCTCATGTCGATGAAATCTTGACCTTAACATTCTCAAAAGCCGCTGCTGCAGAGATGCATGAAAGAATCCATTCCATGCTACTTTCGATGAAGGATACTGGTCACTTAGTGAGAGAGTTGGAAAGATTTCCAAATGCTACTATCAGTACCATCGACAGCTTCTGTAACCGAATTGTTTCCAATGATGCCATCCGGTACTCATTTCCTTCTGAAATTGTATTGGATGACGAAGCAAATCAGCTCCTGGCAAAAGAGTGTGCATTGGAATTGATTCAATTGATGGAACATCATCCCGGGATGGTGTTTTTGGCTTCACATTGTAAACCCGAGCTATTCATTGAAGATTTTTGGACAAAAATGGCAGCTGCGGCATTTCATCCTTCTGCTGTTTTCGATAAGCAAAAAGCTTTCGAAGCTGTTAACGATCTCATTGATGACTACTTGTTTGCCGGTGCAACCGCTTTGGTCGGGCTCTCCGATAAGATCTGTTCTCTTCAAGGTTCAGGAAAGACGTTTGAACAAGCAGTCCAAAATTGTGCTATGGTGAAGACCATCTGTATGAAGTTGTTAGCTAAATCCATTGATCCGATGGAAATATATGAATTAATTGAACCGATGCAATTGAAAAAGACGGTGAGCAGGACATGGGAAGAAAAAGAGGTATACGCAGGATTGGTCGACCGCTGGCATGCCGAATTGGATTGGCTGCTCATCGCAACCAGAGCAAAAGCTGACGAGCAGATCCTTGAAAACGTCCTTGAAGTGATCGACCGTTATTGCCGTCTGTATCTTCAGGCAAAACGAGCGAATGCCTTGGTTACTTTTTCTGATGTGGCACACATGGCTGTGGATATTCTCATCAAGAATCTTGAGATTCGTTCTTATTATAAACAACGCTACAAATACATCATGATTGATGAATTTCAAGATAACAATAGCCTCCAGAAAGATCTTTTATATCTTTTAGCGGAGCGAATGGACCTGGCTGGTGACCATGTTCCCCATGTCGATGAACTGGAAGGATCCAAATTATTTTTTGTCGGCGATGAGAAACAATCGATCTATCGATTCAGGGGTGCCGATGTAAGTGTTTTCAAATTACTGGCAAAAGAATTGGAAAGTGTTGGGGGCCGACACATAGAATTGGACCGAAACTATAGAAGCCATCCGCAGCTTGTCAGATGGTTCAATGCTGTGTTCCCAAAGATCATGGAACCGAGTGACGAGTTGTATGAAGCAAGTTATTCACCATTAGACGAACACACTGAAACCTCCGGCATGACACCTTCGGTATCGCTGTATATTAAACCTTTGGCGGATGAAAGTGCGTCGGTACAAGAGGACGATGAAGAACAAGTCTCTTCCGTAGAAGCCGAAGCCTACATGATCTCTCAGCTTATCGTCACGATTACCACCACCGACGATTATGTGATAGCTAATCGTGAGGGGGTGCTTAGAAGACCTACTTACGATGATATCGCGATCCTGTACCGTACGAGCAGTAATCAACTCCATTACGAAAAAGCATTACGTGCTGCGGGGATTCCGTATGCAATCAGTGCGGTCCAATCACTGTTTTTAGAATCGGCGACCAATGATATGTATCAGATGCTCCAATTGATTCAATATCCGAACGATCGGTTCTCATATGTCGCTTCGTTACGCTCTCCTTTTTGCAGATTGTCAGATACATCGATACTGGAGGTGTTGGATCAGTATGAATCGGATAAGGTCCCGTTTAAACCCTTGCAGCGGCAATTAGACGATCCTGCAGAAAAACTGGCATACGATACCTGCAGCAATTTATATCACAACATCCAAAAACAAGTAGGTATCATGCCGATAGCTAATCTCGTTGCCATGCTATGGTACGATGGAGCCTATCGATATCACCTGATGGCACATCCTTCCAGGCATGTATATCTCGAGCATGGCGAGTATCTGTTGGAGATGGCCCGGCAATACGATGCGAAAGGTCGTTCATTGTCCGATTTTATCGATTTCATTCGCGATCGATTGGGTAAGAATGAGAAAATTCCAGATATTGAGCTACTTAGGGAAGAAACGACCGGAGTAAGGATGATGACCATCCACAAATCGAAAGGGTTGGAATTTCCCATTGTGATCTTAGCCAATACCGGAGCGAGCATCCGCCAATCAGAGAATCCCGGATGGGCTCTCTTGTCCAAAGGAACACAAGTACTGCCAATTCCTTGTCATATGGAACCGTTTCTCCTGAAACGCCATAAGAGCAAACGTAAGGTTGATAATATTGTGTATGAGAGGAACAGAAATCTGGAAGAATCTCAGGAAACAGCAGAAATGAAACGTCTATTGTACGTAGCTGTCACCAGAGCGGAGAGCCATCTGATCATCACCGGATGCGAATCGAAGCAAAATATTGGAGAAAATTCACATCGAAGGAACATGATGATGCTATTACGCAACGTAATCGGTCTTGATCGTGTCGAAGTTTTTCGTAACGGAATCTTTTCAATCAATACCATACAAGATGCCCCGGAAAGTGTATTCACGCCATCAATCTCAGAAGACAATATCAGAGAAAGGGTTATGGCATTATCAAAATTCTACACACAAAATTTTGTCCCGCCATATCAGAGTCGACCGATTGTTACGGTTACGGAATATGCCGATACGTCAGAGTGCCGGTTATCCTCCTCTTATAAATTACGAGAACTTGATATTGATACTCTCCTGCTGGAAAAAGATCTTGAATCAGCATTCGGCACATGGTGTCACAATGTGCTCGCACACGCTATCGGATGCATGGCCAAAGATAAGAAGACCATACTCGAAGCCCTTGATCAATATGATTTTTCTACGTCAATGCCCAAAGATATGGAAGTATTATCCGAAAAAGAACTGACTCGTGTCGCACTGACAATCAGGTATCTGGTACAGCAGTTCTTCTCATCCGTCGCGTGGTCCCGGATAATCACCGGCAATCCTGATTCAATCGATCCGGAACGTTCGTTTGCTTGTAGGATGACAATCGATGGGACCGTGACGTTGGTATATGGGAAAGTGGACCTGATCATCACATACGACGACAAGATCAAGATCATTGATTTTAAGACCGACGCCTATAGGAACGAAGCTTCCCATCAGAAGCAATTAGCCTTGTATGCCAAAGCACTTCATTTGATTACCGGCAAGAGGGTTGAAACCGCCCTGTGTTATCTGAGAGATATCGATGTCCTTCATTGGGCTACAGCATACTGATGGCTTTACTGATATTCTCAAGGGCTTGGTCGATCTTCTGGCGCGAGGTCCCGAAGTTGAAACGGACGAAATGGTCATACCCGGAACCGAACCAAGAACCGTCGTTTAAAGCAATACCGGCTCGTTGTCCAAAGAAACGTGACAACAAGCCTCCTTCACGACTTGTCGCCGGATCATATAACCGGGGGAAACGAGATGCATCCTTTCGTACTCTCTCGAATATCTCGGTACAGTCGATCAATCCGATAAACGATGCGCTCGGTACGACAGCATGCAAACCAGTATGATTGTCACGTAAGAATGATGCGATATGAAGGGCATTATGCTCGAGATATTCGGTGAGTTGCATGAGCCATTCGTAACCTTCGGCATAGGCTGCACTCGCTGTTACGGATGAAAGCAGGCTAGGGCCCAGAAACAAGGTTTGCATCCTGTCTATGAATGCTTTGCAATCTTCGGCATCGGTACATACGACACCACAATAGTGTTCGCCTGAAATATTGAAGGACTTGGAAGGGGCCATACAGGTAACGGCTCGGCAACCTTGACGTCGGGCGGCAACGTCAAACGGGATGTGAACCGTTGACGGATAGGTCAGGTCGGCATGGATTTCATCGCTGAGCACCATCGTGTTATATTTTTTGGCCAATGATGCTATCGTGTCCAATTCATAATCAGAACTCACATGACCCGTGGGATTATGAGGCGAGCAGAATAACAACAGAGAAGATGGATTGGCTTTCAACAATGATTCAAGTTTTTCTAGATCAAATGAGAATCGGTGTGAAATCTCGTCATATTCGAGAGGCCACTCTGTCCATGGCCGTTTTAAAGCCTGTGCCATTTTCACGAAGGGCTTGTAAGCTGGCATCGGGATGATGATGGTGGTGTCCGGACTACTGAATAATTCAACCATTAACGCAAGGGATGTTAACATCCCCGGACCGATGGCAATACGATTCAAAGAAATGTCCCATGCGTGGCGTTTGGCGCTCCAATAGCAAAAATTCTGTCTCAGATTGGTAAAATAGGGATATCCCAACACCCCGTGAGAAACTTGGCCCGCTAAAGCTTGTGAAACTGAAGGAGGAACGGAAAAATCCATGTCTGCAACCCAGAATGGCATCGCTTGAGCATTGTTGCAGATACTTCTTATTGCATCGGGAGCATATTTTACCGATAAGGAATCGGTTCGATCGACAATAGTTGAAAAATCAAAGCTGTGCACGATGCTCTCCCGTATGTGAATATGTTTGGAAACCAGAGCGTTTATTTGGATACCAAGAGTACCCTCTTGCAGGTTTCTTGGTAAATGAGATAGCATGGGCGGGACAACAGTGGTAACAGCCAAAGCATTGTTCACACGCATGGTGATACTTAATACTCTGTTCATGTAAAGTGATATTACCTGCAGGGCAACGAAGAACACATTGGCCACATTTCGTACAGGCCTCACTGACGATAAAGCGATTATCACCGGCTGGATATTTTTTGATATGATGATCCCAATATCTCTGATACAGATTGGATAAGATTGGTCTGGTCGGTACCTTAATTGATTGACCGGCAATGTCATCAGCAATCATTGCTATTTGCTTATCGGCTCGTTCATAGACAGCATCTTGGGTGTTCGTATCAGGAATCTTGAATAACGGTACGTATGAATCAACCATTTTAATCCCTGTGGCATATGAACATCCTACATTAGCCGAAGCGAGCAGTCGTTCCATTATCGGAGCGACATATAATGGCAATCCGCCATGGGTATACACAATAAATAAGTACTCGATATGCTCTGAGACCTTGGGAATTTGTTCTTTGATGAAGGCTTTTACCATAGCCGGCGGGCCACCGAAATACACTGGAAGAACAATTCCGACAATCTCTGATGGTTCAATATCTGAAAATCCAGGGTGTTTCTCAATTCTGCATAGAGTGCAATCGGGCAATGATGAAGCGAGTTTTGAAGCGACATAATATGAATTCCCTGTTCCCGAAAACCAGTACACGGTACTTTTCATGCAACGAACTCCTGTGCTTTGATCGTACGTATGATAGCACATACTCTTTCGGTATCTGATTGACTGAAGTCGAGGTGAGTGACCAAGCGAATAGTACTACCATCTCCTCCACAGAGTATCTGATGGTTTTTAAATACTTGGACAACCGTTTCAAAATGAATGTCGGGAACTGAAAAGAACACCATGTTTGTTTCAACATCATCGAGTTCAATTCGAGCCCAAGTTGTTCCAGACAACGCTGTCGCTATGGCTTTTGCGTTTCGATGGTCCTCTGCCAATCGCTGAATGTTGTGTTCAAGGGCGTAGATTCCCGCAGCAGCGAGGATTCCCGACTGACGCATTCCTCCGCCGAGCATCTTCCTGATTTTACGTGCTTTATCTATGAATTCTTCAGTCCCACATAACATGCTGCCTACTGGAGCTCCTAATCCTTTTGAAAGGCAGAAACTCACCGTATCCGCGCATGAAGCAATGGTTTTCACATCCACATTGGTGGCAACACTGGCATTGAACAACCTGGCTCCATCCATATGGACCTTCATTTCGTGTAATTCTGCAAAGGCCTTGATTTCTTTGAGGGTATCAATCGGGTAGCAAATTCCACCGATGGTATTCTCAACTTCTATCATCGCGGTTCTAGCCAAGTCATAGGCGATCGGTTTGACGTGTTCTTTTAGACAAGCCACATCAAGCAATCCTCGAGGCGTATCGATTCCGATTGGAATCACACCTGCTATCGCAGCGGCGGATCCTACCTCATGATGGATGATGTGACTGTGTGCATGAGCGAGCACCTCAGCAGCCCTGCCTCCATTCAGATAGAGAGGTATCAAGTTCCCCATGGATCCTGATGTGACGAACAATGCTTTTTCTTTGCCGGTAATTCCTGCAGCGATCGCTTCTAAACGGTTTATAGTAGGATCTTCAAAATACACATCATCACCAACTTCTGCATGAGCCATCGCGACGCGCATCGCCTCGCTAGGTTTCGTAAATGTGTCACTACGCAATTCATACATGATCGCACTGTCCTTTCATTTGTGTTTGATCGTATCCAATAATGTGAAAAAAGTCGGGAAGGTGACTTCCACGGCATCGGTTCCCCTGATCGTGACTGATTCAGAACATCCCAATGATGCGATTGCCATTGCCATGATGACTCGATGGTCTTCATAACCATCACAAATGCCACCTGTCAGATATCCTTGGCCATGGATGATTAATCCATCGGGGAGTTCTTCTATAACGGCTCCTAACTTATTCAGGTTGTTACACATCACAGTTATCCTATCCGTCTCTTTGATCCTAGCTTGCGGCACATTGTATAGGACAGTGGTCCCTTGTGCAAAACAAGCTGTGACCGCAAGGATGGGCAAAGCATCGGGCATGGTGTTCAAATCAAAGGTGCCCCCTGCCAAAGATCCTCTCGCCGGTCCGGTGATCGTCACTGAAGTATCTTTCCATTCGATCATGCAACCCATTTTATGTAGTATCGTTAGTATCTCTTTGTCTCCTTGGGGATCCTCAGGATCGAGACCTTGGATCGTAAGGGGAGAGCCGGTAATCGCTGCAGCGCAGAAGAAAAAAGAAGCTGAAGAATAATCTCCTCCGATAGTTGCTTCGAAGGGCTTGTATGATTGATTGCCTTTTACCTTTATTAATGAGAGTTTCGTATCATATTCAAGCTGTATGTGTTGTTTTGCCAACCAATGGAGAGTCATTTCAACATAAGGCCGTTCATTGAGTAAAGGAACGGTGATGACCGAATTGCCTTGCGCCATCGGCAACGCTAGCAGCAATGCCGATAAGTATTGACTTGTCTGGCATTCAATGGAGGTCGCCCCTCCCTTGATCGGACCCTGTACGCTGAATGGTGGATAGTGGCCAAGCTGACTCTCTACAGTCACTCCCAACGCTTCCAGACTGTCTAACAAAGCTGCCACCGGGCGGCGAATCAATTGGTGATCGCCGGTGAAGGTTGTTTTCTGTGACGAGGCGCTTGCCATCGCTGCCGCGAGGTACATGGTCGTTCCCGAATTGCCACAATCTATGGTAGTAATCCGATCGGGAATTCTTACACCGATGACGCGCAATGAATTTTCATTACTTCTTTCAATCAAAGCACCAAGAGACTTACATGCTTCGATGCATGAATAAGTATCCTGGGATATCAAAGGATTGATGATCGTACTTTCACCTTCTGCGAATGTCGCTATGAGCAATGCGCGGATCGTATGGGACTTGGAAGATGGAATAGAGATGATTCCACCAATCTCGGCCGGTGTGAGGATGATATCCATGGATGGACTATAGCCGTTTTTCTTTCCTATGGCAATAAAGACATGGACGTAAAAAAACCGCCACAGAGAAATCTGCGGCGGTATATGTCCGACTTGTTACACTACTTAAGGTAGATGTTCTTGACCGGATGGATATCCATCGTATTGGTATACCATCCACCCCATTTGCCAGTATCAATCATGTTCTTTGTAGTATAGTAGTACATGTTCACGATTGCTTGATCTTGGGTTACCAGCAGGTATTCAGCCTCTTTCATTACGTCCATTCTGTCCTGACCCGAAAGGTATGCTGCTTGCTCAATCAACAGATCATACTGCGGATTGGCATACTTTCCACCGTTCATCGCGGTTCCAGTTACGAACATGTCAAGGAATGTGTTCGGATCCTGATAGTCCCCGGACCATCCTGCACGAGCGACCTGGAAGGTTCCTTCGTTCCTTGAAGAGAGGTAGGTTGCCCATTCTTGGTTCTCAAGTTCGACAGTAACATTCAAGTTCTTCTTCCATTCATCCTGTAAGAACTGGGCGATATCCCTGTGTGTTTCACTGGTGTTATACACCACGCTGGTCTTCGGGAATCCAACTCCATTCGGATAGCCTGCTGCTGCGAGCAATTTCTTTGCTTCGGCAACATCGAGCATCGGATCGCGAGCAAGTGCTTCGTAACCGGCCATGTCGGGTACGATACCCCAAGCGGGAATCTCTCCGCCCTTGGTGACCTGATCGACCAATGCCTGGCGGTCAAATGCAAGTGCAAATGCTTGGCGTACCCGGACATCGTCAAACGGTGCCTTTTCGGTTTGGAACACATAGTAGTAGGTGGTCAACATCGGTGCTCTGTGGAAGTCTTTGCGCAATGAAGCAGCTTCGAGCTGATCAAGGGGCACTGTATTGATCCAGTCAACTTCACCGTTGAGGAACATGTTGTAAGCGGTGTTGTTGTCATCTGTGGCATAGAAGATGACTTCATCGAGCTTCACGGCATCAGCATCCCAGTACTTGTCGTTCTTGGCAACTCTGATAAGGGACTGGGGAACCCATTCCTTGAGGACAAACGGACCGTTGCCGACGAAGTTTTCTGGATTGATCCACTTGTCGCCATACTTTTCGATCGCATGCATCGGGACAACTGCGAAACTATAGTGGGCCAAGGCTCCGATTGCATACGGAAGAGGTCCTACGAGTTCCATTTGGAATGTGTGATCGTCAAGCGCCTTGATCGCGACACTTTCAGAACCAGCCTCTCCGGCATTGTATTCGGCAGCACCCTTAAGGAACATTGCCGGGAACCATGCGTACGGAGCTGCTGTTGCAGGATTGAGAATCCTCAACCAAGAATCCACAAATGTCTGGGCAGTGATTTTTACCCCGTCGCTCCATGATGCATCGCGGAGCTTGAAGGTGTAAACCGTTCCACTTTCATCCACGGTCCAACTTTCTGCGAGACCCGGGATTGTGCTTGCATCTTCGGGATTATAAACAACCAAGCCTTCAAAAATGGCAGTGTACAAACGGTGTTCGGGAACACCCTGGATCTGATGTGGATCAAGACTTTCAGGCTCTGCGCCGTTGACCATCTTGAATACAACCTTTTCTTCAACTGCCGGAGCAGCTGGAGCAGCGGGGGCAGCAGGTGTTACTGCCGGAGCAGCGGGTGTTACTGCCGGAGCAGCAGGTGTTGCAGCT
>JAAYIV010000110.1 GCA_012523305.1 Spirochaetales bacterium | reverse complement strand
TTCGTGGTAGCGAGTCGCCAGCTTGCATCGGATCGTGAAACATAGGGGAGAAGGATATCGTTAGCACCGCCTTGGATCACCACTGTCCCCGCAGTAAGATTTCCTCTTCTAATTCTTGAAATAGCTCGAGCCATGATCCCGCCCAAATTATCACCGTCGATTCCATGTATTTCTTTCTGAACCGGTAGGTAAGAAGTATAGGCAATTCCGTACCTGCCTGAGCTTAAGCTATCTCCGTATATCAATGTAGTTTTCATGGCAATGGTTGTTGTTCATTATTGGCGTTCTCAAGTGAAGGATCTTTTCTTCTCAACCACCAAACACCAAGATAACATAAAGGCGTATCAGCCACTGCGAAGATTAATTTGAATAACCAATAAGGAATGATCAACGAAAATATGAACCCGACTGTAAACTTTTCCGATGTCTGATAAAAAGCTATGAACATGAATATGGTCGTATCGATGAATTGACCCACGAATGTAGAAAGGTTTTTTCTCAGCCAAAAAGCTCGTCCACGAGTAATTTTCTTGAATAAGAAGAATGTGAACACATCGACATGCTGGGACACCAAAAATGAAATAACACTGGCTATGGTCATTCGCATGCTCGAATAAAATATCGCTCTGTAAGATTCTTGTAGTTCCCATGATTCGTGCGGTTCAAGGCTGATACAAACCCACATCATAAAAAACATGAATACCAGCATTCCAGTTGAAATATTGACCAGTAAGGTCGATGTTTTTCTTCCATATACTTCGCTGATCACATCGGTTGCAACAAAAAGAATTGGCATGAACAAGATTCCAACGGAGACCCTCACTCCTGCGATACTGGTGATTTTGGATCCTAAGGTATTGACCAACACCATTGATGTTACGTAGAGGGCGATAATAATCAATTGCTTTTTGTTACTTTTTGTCATCTGATTCCTCCGTGCCGGGTTTCTTGCGACAGTATCGAAAATTCATCTGTTGGTAAAGTAGCGATAGTAAGACTCTGCCATATCGAAGCCAGTGTAGTATAATAATTAATCAGAAAACAGATAATGAATCTAAATCTCAATTGAATTGTGTTGCGTATTGTTGCGACAATTGCATATACTCATACTACTGGACATATCGATTTCAATAATCATGGAGAACGGTTTATGGGAAAAAACAAGTTGATCGTCATCGCAATTGGTGGAAATTCCCTCATCGAAGATAGCAAGCATATAAGTGTGCGCGCTCAATATGAAGCAGCATGCAAAACCGTACGTCATATAGTGCGGATAATCAAAGAAGGACACAGGGTAGTGGTGGTCCATGGCAATGGTCCTCAAGTGGGATTTGTCCTGCTAAGAGCCGAATACGCCAAATCGATCCTTCACACGGTACCATTGGATTCTTGTGTCGCAGATACACAGGGAGCCATCGGGTATCAGTTACAGATGGCTTTTCACAATGAATTAAAAAAACAAAACATTTCGATGCCAGTTGCTACGATCGTTACCCAAGTCGAGGTTGATCCTGATGATCCTTCATTTAAAAATCCGACCAAACCGATAGGTAATTTCTTGACGGAAGAGCAGGCTGAACTACATAAGAAAGAAGACCACTGGGATGTCAGGGAAGACGCCGGAAGAGGGTATCGCAGGGTCGTCCCTTCACCAAAACCAAAGGCAATCATCGAACTTGAAACAATAAAAGCCCTAGTCGAACATAACTGCATCGTCGTTGCCGCCGGCGGAGGCGGTATCCCTGTGATCACAGCAGCCGATGGTTCGCTCGAAGGAAAAGAAGCTGTCATTGACAAAGATTTGGCCGCAGCTTTATTGGCAAAACAAATAGGAGCGGATCTGTTCATCATTTCGACTGCGGTCGCTCAGGTATCTTTGAACTACGGTAAGCCGAATCAGATCAATTTGGATGCTATTGATTATGAAACATGCGGACAATACATCAAAGAAGGCCACTTCGCTCCGGGGAGCATGCTTCCCAAGATTGAAGCTATGATGGATTTTGTTAAGACTACCAACAGTTATGGAATTATTACGAATCCGGAGCATCTGTATGATGCGCTCAACGGAGATAAAGGAACAAAAATATTCAATTCAT
This sequence comes from Spirochaetales bacterium, assembly GCA_012523305.1. Lineage (GTDB taxonomy): Bacteria > Spirochaetota > Spirochaetia > Sphaerochaetales > Sphaerochaetaceae > JAAYDK01. Next base: position 8,007 of record JAAYIV010000110.1, on the reverse strand, counting down.
TAGATTTAAATTAGATATCTCCTAAGTCTGCCGTATCATAAGCATGTGGTTGCCGATCTTGCTTAACCATCCGTTTTTCACGATCGAACAAACGATGTAACAGGCTACTGTTGACAAGATAAAAGGGGAACACGGTAAGAATTATTTGCCAGTTGTTCTGCAAAAAAACTTCTGGCAATAATAATTTTACGCTAATCAATAATAGGACGAGCACTGTCATCACCGACATATTACGTCTGAATGCCGACATGGCTTTTTCTCGGCCAAAGGCACCGCGTATACTTTGAATCGCACATAGTAAAAGCAATGGGTGGACGATGAGAATATTTTCATTCCAATATGTCACGTTATGAGTGGTAAACAGCATCATGAATAATAAAACGGTTCCACACATACCAAACACCAAAGCAAGTGAGGCATTAAGCACTCCATGTATGATTCTGTACATACGTTTTACATTCTTTGTATAAGTCCGATTACCGGCAAAGCTTAACAATCCGATCAAAGAAGAGATGACAAGGGCACCGATAAACCACATCGCCGTAGGAGATTGCCAACTTTCTAATACTTCGGGGCGTATTGACGGATCGGATTGGACATACATCACTTCAGATGAAGATACCATTGGCACCGTATTTCCCTCAGAATCAATATATGAGAAATCAAGCAAGGCTTTTTCTAAGACCTGGGGAAGAAACATTCGTTCCCACAACGATACTTTCCTGTCGATTGAACTATTCTGAAGAAAATTTAAAAGCCAATCTATGAGTGGACTTGCCATCGTATGACGCATCACATCCTGACGAATCGTATAGTCAGAAGGGATATTCATCGCCCAGGCTTTGAATTGACCTAAAACTGCCGTATCGATGATATCGCGGATCCTAGTCGAACAGTTCTCATCGTAATGATGATACAAATATTGTTGATATTCTGTTTGTATATTGAAATTCAAAAATCTTACCAACTCCAATTTTACAGAAGGTTCAAGATTCAACGTCATGATCCGGATGTCCCGGTCTTCTTGCATGGCTTCTTCATACCTACCTTCAGCAGATGTCGCCCACACCTCATACAACATCCTACCCATGATAAAAGATTTATAAAATCCGCTGCTGAAAGAAAATATACCATAATCGTACATAACCTTCCGATTACTACGCAAGTCGGTGATCACAAGTGCGGTGTGGCCAAACCAGACATATAGCGGATCACCTTTTCCAAGAGTTGCCAATTGTACGATCAGGTTATCGGCAATCTCAATTTCCTGCTCAGATAGTTCATGGCTGAACTCTCTCGAGGTAAGCAGAGCCTCTGATGAAAATTCATACCATTCATTACCCGGAGGTTTTATCGAAATGGCAAATAGAGAGGTAAGACAGATGCAGCATAGCAGACCGGACACAAACAACTTGGTGTGGATACGAATCATGCACCTATCATATCATATGGGATGATTCAGTCAATCAAGAAGCTTTGATTGACACAGGATGCATCACAAAGTACTCTTGGTTTATGTACTCGATAAACGATAGCACGATGAGACCAGACAGGATCGACATCCATTACCGGAGCAATGTATGAATCGAAACTTAACAACTTCTGCCATCGTATTATTGGGACGTCGATGGGGTGATTTACACCGTAGCATCACTCTCTATTCTAAAGATTTGGGTTTGATTCACGCTTTGGCCTATGGTGCCCGGAAAGGAAAGCTGGCTGGCAAGATCGAACAGTTTTTATCTGGTGTCTTTTACTTATACCACAATCCTGTGAAAAACGATTATTCGATAATCGATGTTGAAATCCAAACTACGGGAGAGCGGATTCGAAATGATTTGACACGGACCTATGCAGCTTCATTCATGGCTGAATTGGTCATGAGGATGGAAGGTGGGGATAGGCAGTCGGTTCACGCATTGTTACAGCAAGCCTATGCACTGCTTGATGCTAACGAATCGATCGATAGAATCATCATACAGTTTATCTGGCGGTTTATTGCGATAGCGGGACTTCAAGGAGATTTGGCAAGCTGCCCCATTTGCGAGAAACATTATTCGGAGGAAGAAATCCTATTTTTTAATACTGTTATCCATGCGCCTTGCTGTGGCGATTGCAGCGATGTCGACAATGATTCGTTTCAGCTGGCCTTGGGGCCCGGTGCAAGAAAATATTTGATGTTCACCTCAGATATGGATTTTTATGGTGCGGTTGCTATAACATTAAACGAACCGACTGCGAGAAGGATTAAGCGGTATATGCTCCGATATGCTTCAATTGTCGCCGGGGGCGATTTGAAAACACTCGCAGTCGTGATGGAGTAAGATATTCATGAGAATTTTATTTAACAAGGTTGTATATATATGGAATGGAAAAAGGATCCGGTATCTGTTGAAGACGTAAGGAGATTGAATGAATTATTCGGTGTAGACTACATCACGGCCTCGTTACTTGCAAGAAGAGGTATCACAAAAGCTAACCAGATAGAATACTTTTTAGAAGATGATTTGTCGCATCTGCACAATCCGTTTTTATTTGAAGAAATGGAGATGTTCGTCGAACGGATTCTTGCTGCACGAGAAGAATCTGAAAAGATTAGGATTTTCGGTGATCGTGACGTCGATGGTATTACCGCCACTGTCTTGCTCAATAAAGAATTGGGTTTATTGGGCATAGATACGACCTGGCATCTTCCAGAAGGTGATGAACCGTATGGATTAACCAAAGAATCAGTTCAAAAAGCTTGGGATGAAGGGGTGACACTCATAATCACGGTCGATTGTGGCATATCAAATCATGAAGAGGTAGAATATGCCAGATCACTCGGAATGGATGTGTTGATTACCGATCACCACATCGGTGGTGAGTTGATACCTGCGGCAGTGGCCGTGATCAATCCTAAATTGCCGGGTTGCGGATATCCGTTCGCGCATCTCGCTGGTTGTGGTGTCGCAGCGAAATGTATTTGGGCGTTGCGATTTTCGATGACAGATTTGTATCAGGAAGAATTGATATTGTTACACGCTCTGCCCGGAAACACCGAACCTGGGAAAGAAACTGTGATCATCGAGGCTGCCAGAGTGAAAAACCTCATAGTCGAAGATAGGATACGAGAGGAAGTAATCCCCGGTTTGTTGCGAGTTGACCAAAGCCGATTAGTTGATTTCTTGAACCGGAATATCCCGATTTTTGCATTTGATATCGCTACGGAGAAGACATTGTTGCGTAAAGCATTCGGGAAAAGCGCTGAAATTCATCTTGTGGATCTCGAACCATTGTTTGCGAAAGTATTACCTCAAAGTACCGATCGAAGTCTTTTCAGCATGATGCAAAGCAGCCGATCGATTCGTTATCTTCCGGATCCAACGGAATTGGATATCCTGATTTCACTATTTATTGATTACACTTATGTGACACATCCCTCTATTTCCGATGATTATGAAAAATTATTGGATCTCGTAGCGATCGGGACCATTGCGGATTTGATGCCGATGGTGGATGAAAACCGCTTGTTGGTTCGTCATGGACTGAAAATGATCGCGTCAATGTCAAGAAAATCACTGCAACCTTTGTTGATGATCCAAAATCTGAGCGGTAAAGTGATATCTACCACAGATGTTGGTTGGCAACTTACTCCGGTCATCAACGCATCAGGACGGATGGGGAAACCACAAGTCGCTGTGAACATGCTATTGGCAGAAGATGAAGAAGAGATAAAAGAACTTACCAACGAACTAATAGCGATGAATAGAGAACGTCAGCGTCAAGGAGAAGAGTATTGGGACATGCTTACTCCCAAGGCCGCAAGAAGCCATTCGGATCACGGAGGGAAATTTCTGTTTATCGAGGAACCCTCGATAAACAGAGGGATGACTGGAGTGCTCGCTTCGAGGTTTCTGAAAAAATATAATACACCCGTATTGGTTGTCGCTCATCTCGACGGTGATAGGGTAACCGGCTCGATGAGAAGTCCTCTCGATTTTGATGTCAGGGCTTTTCTTAATCGCTTCAATGATTTGTTCATCGATTTCGGCGGTCATAAATGTGCTGGAGGTTTTAGCATGGACAAGCAGAATCTGGTCGAGTTCAGGCGACGTATGCTCAAAGAGATCGACATCATGGAAGAGGCCTCCGAAAATGAAGAGATCATCAGGATCGATGTCGAGTTGCCACCAGAATATATGAATCCAAAATTGATCAGTCTTGTCGAGGCATTCGAGCCTTATGGAGAACACAATCCACCTCTGCAATTCTATATTAGAAAAGCACGTATCGACGATATCCAAATATTGAACCGTTCAAAAAGCAGTGGTCCTAACCATGTTAAACTCCAATTGCAGTATGGCAATTTCAGATGGCCGGCAGTGTACTGGGGGGGGTCCAATGTCATCCAAGAGGGATATAAGGCTAAAGATGAAGTTGATGTGGTGTTTAGATTAGGCCGAAATTATTATCGTAATAACGAATCTCTGCAACTTACTGTCATCGCATTACGAAAAAGCAAACGTAATATTGATGAAATCATGGTACGCTAAAGAGTAGGTATATTGACAAAATCGATGTATTTGGTGATTATTCAATACATTGGCAAATTTATCCAAACCTATGATAGGGAAGGGGGTGAGTAACAGTGGCATACGTCCGAGTAGACGAAAATGAACCTCTCGAGAAATCAATCAAGAAATTCAAGAGATTGGTTGAAAAAGAGGGGATCATTCGAGAGTGGAAGCGTCGTGAGTATTTCGAAAAGCCCTCGACAATTGAAAACAGGAAGAAAAAGGCTCTCGAAAGAAAGCAGATGAAGAAAGTTCGCAAGATGCATTCCATGAAAAGCTACTGATCACCTTAGTACGAAACGTGGTTGCCGCCGGTATACGTACGCTGGCGGCTTTTTTTTCAATATGACGGAGAATCGAAATGGAAAAAAAGTACAGATTCGAGACGCTCCAGTTACACGCAGGACAAGAGAAACCCGATTCGGCTACCGGAGCGAGAGCCGTGCCGATTTATGCGTCCACATCCTTTGTGTTCGATAACTGTCAGCAAGCTTCCGATCGCTTTGACCTGACCGATAGCGGGCATATTTACTCAAGGATTTCTAATCCGACATGCGATGTGTTCGAGCAACGTATTGCGGCATTGGAAGGTGGGATCAAAGCGGTTGCGACTGCCAGTGGCTCAGCAGCAACTGCGTTAGCCCTACAGAACTTGCTTAGAAGTAACGATCATATAGTTTCTTCACAAAACATCTATGGTGGGACTTATAATCTATTAGCACATACATTTGCAGAAATTGGAATTTCAACGACGTTTGTACGTGCAGATGACTACGAAGCTTATGAGAATGCGATAGACTCTCGCACCAGGGCGATCTTTATCGAAAGCATCGGGAATCCCAATGCAAATCTTGTTGATATCGAAAAGATCGCGCGAATCGCACACCGACATCATATCCCGCTTGTTGTTGACAACACTTTTGCCACTCCTTACTTATTAAGGCCGATTGAATTTGGAGCCGATATCGTAATTCATTCGGCTACAAAATTTATCGGCGGGCACGGAACCGTTATCGGGGGGGTGATTGTCGATGGCGGTCGGTTCAACTGGAAAACAAACAAGTTATTCGGGCAATTCAATCAACCAGATCCCAATTATCACGGTATACGTTTTACCGATATTGCCGGAGAAGCTGCCTATATAGCGCGTATCAGAGCAGTGTTATTACGCGATTACGGACCTACCTTGAGTCCTTTCAATGCATTTCTCTTGTTGCAGGGGTTGGAGACATTATCTTTACGCGTTGAACGACATGTAAGCAACGCCCTTGCTGTCGTACGATTCCTTGCCGGTCATCCGATGATTGAGAAAGTGAACCATCCTTCATTACCCGATTCTCCGTCTCATGAGCTATATAAGAAATATTTTGGCAACGGAGGAGCTTCAATATTCACCATAGTCGTCAAAGGTGGCAAATCTGGGGCGATCAGGTTCATCGACAACCTGAATCTGTTTTCCTTGCTTGCAAACGTTGCCGATGGAAAATCACTGGTGATCCATCCTGCATCAACCACACATTCGCAAATGGATGACGAAGAATTGCTTCGATCTGGAATCGAAGGGGGAACCGTTCGCATATCGGTCGGAACGGAACATATCGACGATTTGATCGAGGATCTCGCTCAAGCGCTGGAAAAAGGGGGTCGTACATGCCGGTAAAGATTCCTAACGCTTTGCCAGCTAGAAAAATTCTGGAAAAAGAGAATATTTTCGTAATGACTGAACAGCGTGCATTAAGTCAGGATATTCGACCACTACGCCTTCTTATCCTCAATTTGATGCCACTTAAGACCAATACTGAGACTAGTTTGCTCAGGCGTCTGTCAAATACTCCTTTACAGATTGAAATTGACTTGCTCCATATGGAATCTCATGTATCGACGAACATTTCGTCAGAATATCTTGAAACATTTTATAAAACATTCGTTCAAATAGAACCGTCAATCTACGATGGTTTGATAATTACCGGCGCACCGGTCGAAACAATGCCGTTCGAACAAGTCGATTACTGGGCTGAGCTGTGCAGGGTGATGGAATGGGCGAAAAGTCATGTATTCTCCACGTTGTTTCTTTGTTGGGGCGCCCAAGCCGGATTGTATTATCATTATGGGATTCACAAGTATCCTTTGGAAAAGAAAATGTTCGGGATTTTCAGTCATGAAGCTCTGATTCAATCTACACCATTGATGAGAGGGTTCGATCAAGTATTCAACGCTCCGCATTCACGCCACACAGAGGTGCGTGAATGTGAAATCAGGCACATCAAGAAATTAGAAATCCTCGCAAGTTCTAAAGAAGCCGGCATATATATAGTCGCCAGTAAGGATGGGAGACAAGTGTTTGTTCTGGGGCATCCGGAATATGATGCGGATACACTGGCAAACGAATATTGGCGGGATAAGAACAAAGGCTTGGATATCGATATCCCTAAAAACTATTTCCCTGATGACAATCCTAATAATCCTCCGACTGCGACATGGTACTCACACGCACAATTGCTGTATTCAAACTGGCTTAATTACTATGTGTACCAGACCACGCCATTCGATTTGTCTCTACTTCCGATGCCTGTCGATAACACAAAATCGCCTGCAGCTCCACAGAAAAAGTAAATATACATCATAAGGTTCGATATACTTAAAGTTTAGTATAAAAAATTTCTAAAATCGTTAATTATTCATTTAATATTTGACAGTTACCTAACTAAAGGAGTATGATTGAGCCACCATAAGGGAAGAAGGAGAACTAGGATGCTGATATTGATTAGCGATGCATTCGATGCATCAATGCCTGAAAAGCTCAGTCAGTTCGGTGAAGTGACCACCGACAAGACTAGACTTCCGGAAGCAGACATAGTGTTGGTGAGAAGTAAAACCAAATGCACCAAAGAGTACATCGATTCTGCTAAGAACTTGAAATTGATCATAAGAGGTGGAGTTGGTATCGATAACATCGATTCTGCATACGCCGAATCAAAAAACATCGTTGTTCGCAATACTCCGAAAGCTTCGGCGATAGCAGTAGCCGAGCTTGCATTCGCCTTGATGTTGAGTGTGCCGAATCATCTTATCGAAGTACATAACGGCATGAAGCGCGGCGAATGGCTCAAATCGGTGAAACGTACTGAGTTGTATGGGAAAACCTTAGCACTTTTCGGTATTGGTAATATAGCCACCCAAGTAGCTATACGGGCTAAGGCTTTCGGGATGAAAGTGGTCGCTTATGATAAATATGTTAAAAGTAGCGCTGTCGCAACCATGATGGGTACTCCTGAAGAAACAGTGAAGGATGCTGATTATATCTCGTTGCACCTTCCCCTGACTTGTGAAACAAATTGTTTGTTCTGCAAAACGTTAATTGCAGCATGTACGCGCAAACCCGCTGTCATCAATACGGGCCGCGGTGCGTGCATCGATGCACAAGACATGGTTGATGCTTTGAATGCAGGTA
>JAAYIV010000109.1 GCA_012523305.1 Spirochaetales bacterium | reverse complement strand
CGCCTTCCTTGAGATGAAGGGCTGTTGCAACCGCTGCCAAGAACCCCGATTCATGTTCTGCCCAAATTACGGGGACCACATTGGGTTCTGTTCTATATTCAGTGTAATCGGCTGAGTGAGGTTCTCCGTCAAGTATTACGAAGTTCGCATCTTTGTACTTGTCCTGAGCAATGAACAAAGCTGACTCAAACTTATATCCTGGAAGAATAATGAATTTGTAGCCTGCATCATACAGGTTGCTAATCTCTTTCAAATAATCTGCTTCGGTGGTCCCTGATGGTTTCAGGTACTTGGCTTCGACCAAACCTTCGTTTTGAGCCTTTAAGATACCTTCCCAAGTTCCTTGGTTGAAGGATTTGTCATCAATGGTTCCAGCATCGGTAATCATACCGACTTTCAGCTTGGCAGCGGGCTTCGCTGCGGGTGCGGGAGCTGCTGTCGTAGTTGCGGGAGCCGCCGTTGTCGCTGCGGGAGTCTGAACCTCGTCGGCCTGCTTTTTTCCACAAGAAATAAACAGAGTTCCGACAAGGAGAATAGCCAAAGCAACCAAAAACAATTTTTTCATATACACTTCTCCTTGTGAAATATATGCGTACGATTCTACAGTACTCCAAAGCACTGCTTTAATCAAGAAAAATAACCCGATTCCAACTGTATACAAGATTCATAAAAAAACTATCTGTTATCTCAGTAACTGTTTTTATTGAAAAAAACAACGTAAGATAATTTTACTGAAAATCTGCTTTAGACACGCAAGATTTCAATAAAATTCCCTCTTTAATTTTCTTTCATTTCATACGCAACAATTAACTTGGAATCATATAGTTTCGATTCTTATTTTTGAAGGTCTTAACCTTAAATTGAAAATAGATGTGGTATTATTACATTTTTTATATGAGTAATTCTGAAGCTTCTATGAAAGGCTCTTTGCCAGTTCGATACTCGCCAAAATGAACGGCCCGACACCCTTGAAATCATCCATTACAACTGGTTCCTTTACATAGTAAGCATATGAACCGTTTCGGTACGGGTTCCCTCCAAGGCCTGCCACGGAACAAATCCCATCCAGATGGTACAATCCGTGCTCGTCCTTACGAATTCTGTTCTTCACAAGCCCATCGTAACCCATCCGGGCTGCCTTAAGCGAAGCTGATTCATCTATAATGCCCAAACGGTTCGCTTTCAACAGAAAGTAGACGAACATCGCCGAAGCAGAACTTTCGAGGTAATTGTCCTGCCGTCCCCCTTGATCCAACACCTGATACCACAAACCACTATTTTCATCTTGATATGCAACTACCGTTTTCACCAATCGCTTTACGATTGATTCTAGCACATCGATTTGATCATAATCTGAGGGCAATAGTTCAATAACATCAACCGATGCCATGCAATACCAGCCCATTGCCCTACCCCAGAAATGAGGAGAGCATCCACTGACGGGATCTGCCCAAAGTTGCTGTCGGGATTCATCCCATGCATGGTAAAGCAATCCGGTGTGTACGTCCCTAGTCTTCTCTTCTGCATGGACAAACTGGGATATGATATCGGAGAAATCCTTTTTGTCTTCGAATTCCGCTATGTACCTTGCATAAAACGGACCGGCCATATATAGTCCGTCCAGCCAGATTTGCCATGGATAAATCTTCTTGTGCCAAAAACCTCCGCTACGGGTGCGCATGTGCGAACGCAATTGATCCATCAAAGCTTCGATTGCTTTTCGATACTTCGCTTG
>JAAYIV010000108.1 GCA_012523305.1 Spirochaetales bacterium | reverse complement strand
CCATCATTTGTCGAACACTCAATTTTTTGCTTGTTACTTGGACAAATCCTGATGATCTCTTTACCTCTTTTAATCATTTGACTCATTTAAATCCTCCATTTTTGACATTCCCATAAATAATGCTTATCTTCCGAAACTGTAATGTTTAATCTTGGCATTCAATTCAATCTTCTCTTTAGTTACCACATATTGTCCTTCAAATTTGAATCGTGAAAAAACCAGAACTAAAGCTTTTTGATCGATCCAATAACCAATGAGTCCGGATATTTATACATTACTTGAGTATTCTATCACTTGAGAGCCACCCTGTACTCAGTAATATAAAGTGATTGAGCCACCGTAAATTCACACATTCTCTGGAAACTGAGTATTCTATCACTTGGAGGCTATTGACGATAATTATGAGAAGGTAGTGATTTCCACAGACTCCCTGATTAACTTCAATCGAAATGGAATCAGGCAAAGAAATATCATCGAATTCCTTCTGGACAGGTAAAGTTTTCCAGATATATGGGCTGCTATGCTAAAAAGCCTTTTCCAGAGATCAATAGAACTATGGTTAAGTCTATTGGAGTTGGTGAGGAAACCCGGAGGGTGATGGATGCTCCCACGAGCTTCAACAATCTCCCATGTAATCGTATCCGTGGGAGATTATACATAATCAGGATTTCGTACGTAGGCGGTGTTTCTGCCACTGCCTTGGCGGAGGATGTACCCCTCGTCCTTGAGGCGCTTGAGCGCTGCCTCCACCGAGGAGCTTCCGATGCTCGGGCAGAGCTGAAGGATCTGTGCCTTCGTGAACATTCCCAAGGTGTTGTCTACAGCCTTGCGCACGATTTCATACGGAGTGCTCTTGCGGTCCATCGAGCCAAGCCTTTCCTCAAGATCCCGATAGCAGCTCAGGACGATGCCAAGGAGATACTTGATGAAGGAAGTGTAATCATTCCCACCCTCATGCCATCCGTTGGAGATCTTCCCCAATACGTCGTAGTATGTTTCCTTCGTACGTTCGATCTTTTGCTCGATACTGATGTACTTGCCCACCATGAAGCCGCTTTGGTACAACAACAGCAGGGTGACCAGACGGCTCATCCTTCCGTTGCCGTCATTGAACGGATGGATGCACAGGAAATCGCAGATGAATATGGGGATCAGGATCAGCGGATCCACCACGTGCCGTGCAAGGGCCTCCCGATAGCTTGTGCATATTGCCTCCACTGCCTCCGGTGTCTCGAACGGTTCGAGCGGAGTGAATCGGGTGAAGGACGTTCCGTCCGCATGCGTCTCGTTGATATAGTTCTGGGTGTTCTTGAACTTCCCCCCGAAGGTCTTGTCGGTATACGCAAGCAGATCCCGGTGCAGCTGCAGGATGACGGAGCCCTTGAGCGGGATATGCTCGTAGCTTTCGTGGATTCTTTTCAGCACATCACGGTAGCCGACGATCTCCTGTTCGTCACGGGTCCGAGGCGTCGCCCTATCCTCCAACAGTTGCCTCATCCGTGCGTTCGAGGTCCCGATGCCCTCGATCCTGTTCGAGCTGTCGGTGCTCTGGATCTTCGCTACCTCGACCAACCGTTGCAGCTCGACCGGCTTCTGCCTGAGATATAGGTCTTGCCTGCCCTTGTGCTCGCGTATCTGTGCGACGAACGAAAGCACCTCGGCATCCCATGAGCTTTCCCTCAACTTGCGGTAATCGAATTCGCGCACCATTGTCCCACCTGCCTTGCTTTTCTCCCATAAGATACTCTATTTTGGGAGTAAGTCAACCCCCATGGGAGGAAGCGGACGGTCGGGTTAGCAAAGAAGGGTATGAGAAGCTGTTTGTTCATGGGAATTCTTTGGCATTGTAGGAAATCCACTCGAAGTGAGTTAGCCATAAACTGGGCAACATTCATCCCCACAGGAAGTATCTCATGAATGTAACAGATGATCCGAAGTAGTGAATCGACAGATCGAGCCGGGTTATTCACAATAAAAATGATCATGACGACACGAAAATCCAATGCCCGCATCTGGATGAAGTAACAATGTCCTTCCCTATCTATCGCCTGAAGGGCTTATTGAACGATCCTATCTCTATCAGGTTCCCTTCCGGATCAGCAATATAACAGGTTCTTTGACCCCAGGGTTCTGTTGTTGGTTCCATGATTGAAACAGCTCCTTTCCGGATTACTTTTACATACTCCTCATCCACGTTCTCGAATGTATCAACATACAAAGCAATCTCAGAATGACCATTAAAACCCTCGCCATACACAAATTTCCGATTTGTCAACTTTTCGAAATCACTTCTTCCATACAACAGAAACAATGTCCCATCCTTGAGCAGATAGACATTGGAAGTATTTTCAGCTTCCTTGATCTCAAATCCCAAAACATCCCGGTAAAAGCGGATCATCACTCCCATATCCTTCACAAACAGACCAAAACCATCAAGTTTCACCCTTTACCTCCTTCCATGCTATCATTCCAACGTGTATTTCTACAAGATAACCGTCTAATCTAAAATTAAAAACAATCGTTCCAGTGAGTATATGTGAACGACAATAAACAACTGAAGCCACGATACGTATCATGACGTTGTACAACTATCGCAATCCTCCGACTCCAGGATACCGCAGACAAAATTGAGTACTTTAAAGATTATGTATGCGTAACTGGTTGTGCTTATCAGTCCTTGAGATAAAGATGATGCTACTGAACACCCTAGTTATACACCTGTTGACAATTAGGTGGTAATATCATCACAAAAATCTTCAAGTTGCTTTCGATGAATAGGATAAGTTTCTTCCGAAATATTAATAAAACCGATTTCCCGGGCAACCGAGCCTGTCGGTAATAGTGTTCTCATGGTGGCGAAGCACCTCTCAGACGAACCTCCGCTATTCGTGGCGACCAAGAATACTCGTTTTTTCTCCAACCTATGTTTCGAAAGGAACGAACGTACAGGCGAGCTGAGATTTCCTGCCCAGACTGGAGTTGCCAGGATGATAGTTGCATACGCTTCGAGATCAAGGCTCTGGTCCGCCAGGGCAGGTGTTTCACGAAAGACAGAGCTTTTTCCTGCCCAAAAGAATTTGAAAAATGTATTGACAGTTGAAAATTCTTTTTTCAATCGTATTCGTATCACGGGACAACCCAATCGTTCACTTATCTTTTCCGCTACGAATTGAGTATGCCCTTCCAGTGAATAGTAGATCACAGCCACCTTGTTCATCTTGACTCCTCATGGAACCATACTACCACATAACCATGTGATTTCCTGTAAAGAATCGATTGATAAGTGTATGTCTACAATAGGCAGGCATACACATACGGTTCGATGATAGATAGCCTACCGACACTCTATCCCATGTATGTCTTTCTTAAACCGATTAATAGGTTTATCACCTCAAAATCATACTCTTGTTTGGCATGCATGTGTTCTTGCCCATGCTTCAGAAAGGAGAATTATTTTCTTGATCCGATATACCATCATTTTTGTGATTCATTTCAAAAAATCATGCTATAACTGAACAATATAAGGAATGTGGTGGTGCATGATGGACAACACGATACAAAGCAAAGAACAGTTAAAGAAATTATGGACAAATATATATAATACCGAAGGGAAACCGGATTGGTCGCATATCTTGCCTTATTATGATGATGACATTTATTTCTGTGACAGTGTTCAACAAATCCATGGCATGAGTGAATTCAAAGCCATGACGGAACGATTGATTGCCCGTTCAAACAATTTAAAGATGGATGTGAAGAATGTTGCCCAGAATGAACATATCATATTTCTGGAATGGGAAATGAGTTTGAGTTTTAAAAAGTATCCCAACTCATCTATTTTCGGATCAAGCAGGGTTACATTAAATGAAAGCGGGAAAATAATTGAACAACGTGACTATTACGACCTCTGGGGAGACATCTTCGACAACATTCCAAGGTTTAACAAGGTGTACCGAAAATTCATGCGTAAGAAATTCGGTTAAAAGGATACTGAAATGAACCCATACCTGAAGCAATACACATGGTCAAATATCCAAGCGATGCTGAAGAATAACAAATCCACACCAAAAGAAGAGCATAAAGACTTCCGAGGACATCTGGTAGTGATCACTGGGGCTACTTCAGGCATCGGTTATGAGACAGCAAGGCTATTTGCCTCTCATGGTGCTAAGCTATTGATGATTAACCGAAATATAAAAAAATCTGAACAATTCAAACAGGAGATCACACGAGACTACAACGTACAATGCGATTATTTTATTGCCGATTTCGTACACCTTGACCAGATTCATGCCGCTTCAGATATGCTGTCACATCTTGAAACAGATATTGATGTTCTTATTCATAACGCCGGAGTGTACAATACGAAAAAAAAGTTTACCGATGACGATATTGAAGAAGTGTTCCAAGTAAACTACCTTGCATCGTTTATCATCAACTATCGCCTGAAAGAAAAATTGAGAAACCAAAAAACAGTGCGAATCATCTACGTGAATTCGGAAGGGCATAGGTTTGCTATGGCGGGATTGAAAATCGATGACCTACGCTGGGAACGTCAGCGATATACTGGACTGAAAGGATATGGTTCGGCAAAAACAGCACAATTACTTTCCATGATTCAATTTTCCAGCTATTTCCAAGGAAGCAAAGTGACAATCAACGCTATGCACCCTGGCGATGTAAAGACAAACATGGGAGAAAACAACGGAAATATCTATAAATTCTTCAAGCATCTGATCATCAATCCCTCTGCCAGATCTCCGATACTTTCAGCACAAGCCCTCTACTATCTCGGAGTCTCGGATGAAATGGAACATGTCAGCGGGAAGTTTTACAATTTCACCACTGAAGAGACCCCCGCACCTCATGCCCTCGACGTAGGTGTCGCAGAGAAGCTATGGGAAAAGAGTATCGAAATGGGAAGGCTGTAATTAAATAATTATCATTCCTATTTGATATCACACGGATTGGTATGGACCATCACATGCTTTACTCTTGGGAAATCTCGTTCAATCCTATCATGAACATCTTGTGCTATCGCATGTGCTTGTTCGAGCGTAAGGGTTTTTGCACAACATATTTCCACTTCAACGAAGAATCCCGGACCTGTACTCCGAGTTCTCAGAATATCAATTTTTTGCACCTGCGGATTCATGAGAATTGAAGCCTTCAACTCGCTGACCGTTTTGTCATCAACTGAAATGTCGAGTAAGATATTCGCTGAATTCCTGAAAATGTCGATAGAGGATTTGATGATTAAAAGTGATATGATAATTGAAGCCACCGCATCCAGTACAGGGACTCCCAACCTGGCTCCGCCAATACCGATTAGGGCACCTAATGACGCGAACACATCGGTGAGATGATCGATCGACAATGCTTTTAATGAACTGAGATTAGTCTTCTTCGCGACTTTCCTGACATAGATAAATAATCCTGATTTGACAATGATTGATACCATTGCTCCGAACATCGGAAGGAGTGAGGGAACAACGATAAGCTCTGGATTCATGATGAGTCTGACACCCTTGTACCCGATGGCTGTCCCGGTGGCGAATATTGCCAATGCCAACATCACCGCAACTATACTCTCAACTTTTTCATGCCCGTACTGGTGATTGGAGTCGGCTTTTCTTTCTGATATTGCGACGCCGGTCATCACCACGGTGTACGTGATGAGATCCGATATGGAATTCGCCGCATCGGAAACCATCGCGTGTGACTTTCCAATCAGACCGGTTGTCAGTTTTATCCCAGCAAGAATCAAAGACGCGACAATAGAGATCAGAGATGCTCTCACACCTCTCTTAGCGGGTGTTTTATTGCCTGCCATAGACATCATTCCTTTCTCGGTACTATTACCCGCATTGTTGTGGGATTACCGAGAATGCCGACCTTTTAGCACATCGATTACTTCTGAAAACTTGATGTTTTTGTAAGCAAGAAGGACAAGCATATGATAGACCAGATCGGCAGCTTCTCCCAAGAATAAATTTTTATTTTCATCCTTGGCTTCTATGATAAGCTCGACCGCTTCTTCCCCGACTTTTTGAGCAATCTTATTGATACCTCTTGAGAACAGATGATTCGTATAAGATCCTTCAATCGGATGTTCACGTCTGTCGTGGATTATCTGTTCAAGGTAGAGTAAAAATTCTCCTGTGGTTATTAATTCAGGATCGTTTTCTTCATTAAAACATGTATCATGACCTAAATGACAGACGGGACCCGAAGGTACCGCCTTGATCAAAAGTGTGTCATTATCACAATCAACCATGATGTGACGTACGGTAAGATAATTCCCGCTTGTCTCCCCTTTGGTCCATATCCGTTGTCTTGAACGAGAATAGAACGTTACCAACCCACGTTCTTCAGTGGTTCGCAAGGCTTCTTCGTTCATATACCCCAACATCAACACACGATTTGTCACCGCATCCTGAACGATTGCGGGGACCAAACCCTTGCCCTTCTGGAAATCAACCTGCAATTGCATTCCACCCCTCCACTAATTTGTCAGGCGTATAGGTATACCACGTTTTTGTAAAAAAATCTTCAAATCAGGTATATCGATTTCATGAAAATGAAATAAGGAGGCTGCCAAAGCTGCGTCAGCGGCACCCTTTATCAATATTTCAGCAAAATGTTCCATTGTCCCTGCGCCACCCGAAGCAATAATCGGAATATCCAATTGATTGGAAAACGTATTGGTTAGCTCAATCGCAAAACCTTGTTTTGTCCCATCATGATCCATACTGGTCAATAAGATTTCTCCCGCACCTCGATCTGCGACTTCTTTTCCCCAGGAGATTGCGTCAAGACCTGTGGCCAAGCGCCCTCCATTTACATACACTTCCCAACGGAACGGTGAATCTGAGGTTTCGCGTACATCGATTGCACAAACGACACACTGAGATCCAAATTCTTTCGATAGCGTGTCTATGAGTGAAGGATCACGAACCGCAGCACTGTTTATTGAAATCTTGTCAGCACCAGATTCTAATAAAACACCAACATCAGATACTGTCTTGATTCCTCCTCCGACAGTGAACGGGATATCGATAACATCGGCTATCCGGCGTACTAAGGCCGTAAAGGTTTTACGCTCTTCAACGGTTGCCGTGATATCAAGAAAAGTGAGTTCGTCAGCTCCTTGAGAAGCATAGAGGGAAGCCAACTCAACAGCATCCCCGGCATCTCGTAAATTGACGAAATTCACTCCTTTGACAGTTCGTCCGTCGCGTACATCCAAACATGGAATTATTCGTTTGGCTAACATTGCTTGTTCTCCCATTGAGCTAATGATGCAGCATCCACGAGGTTATCATGGAGCGCTTTGCCTATGATTGCTCCGGAACATCCGATGGTGTTCAACCGATCCAAGTCTTCGATTGAAGCAACACCCCCACTGGCGATAAGATTAATCTTAAGACCATACGATGAGGCCTTTGCTATCATCATTTCATATAATTCGAGCGATGGCCCCTGTAACATGCCATCTTTTGCAATATCCGTGCATATAACCGTAGTAAACCCTTCACAGAGATAGTTGCATACATAATCGATTGTTGAAAGTGCTGTCGTTTCTCGCCACCCTGATACTGAAACAAAACCATCTCGGCTATCAGCTCCCAATATCAAGCGAGTCGGTCCCCACTGGCGTAACAAAGCACAAGTTAACTCTCGGTTCGTTGCCGCAAGCGTTCCGACAGTTGCCATGGCTGCACCGGCATTGAATATATCCGAATAATTTGCACCCGATTTCAATCCTCCGCCGACATCCAAGATCAAGTCGGTTTGTCTGGCAATCTGCTCGATGATTCGAAGATTGATCGGATGGCCTGCCTTTGCCCCATCTAAGTCCACGACATGTAATCTTCTGAGCCCCGCAGTTTCAAACTTCTTCGCCGCCACCACCGGGTCATCGTCATAAACGTGAGCGGCATTGAAATCTCCTTGACGCAAACGTACACATTTTCCTCCAATGATATCGATTGCCGGTATTACTTCCATCAGTATCTCCCCATCCAATCTTCTTCAATAAAACTTCGTAGCAGTAACGTTCCGTACTGTCCGCTTTTCTCAGGATGAAATTGAAGTCCGAAATAGTTATTCTTTCCCAAAGCTGCACTGAATGCAATGTTGCCATAGTCGCATGCAGCGATTGTCTGATCACACAAGGGCACATAGAAACTATGGACGAAATAACACCAGGGCAATAGTGTCTGATCAGCAGATATCGGTAATGAATTGCTTGAAAGGGTGTTCCATCCCATATGCGGGATTTTCATGTACCCCTTCGGAAACTTCTTCACATGAGTATCGAATATCCCAAGGCATTGCGTATCTTGCTCTTCGCTATGACTACACATCAGCTGCATCCCGAGACAGATTCCCAAGAATGGTTGTCTCAATGTGGCAATCGTATCAGATAGCCGATTGCCTATGATATGCTTCATGGCAGAGGAAGCTTCCCCCACTCCCGGGAATATCACTCTCGAAGCCTTGGCAAGCCGGACAGGATCATCTGTGACGATTCCATCATAGCCTAATCTATGTAACGCGCAGAGAACAGAGCGGGTGTTCCCCGCATTATAACGAACGATCGCCACAGAACGATGCATTAAAGCACTCCCTTTGTTGAAGGCAGGCTAGAATCCCATTGATGCTTGAATACCGCTTGCCGTAAAGCACGGCCAAAGGCCTTGAACAAAGCCTCCGCCTGGTGATGGGCATTGCCGTCATTCACCTTCATATGCAAATTGCATTTTGCCTCATCGCTAAACGATTTAAAAAAATGAAAAAATAATTCGACAGGAAACGTCCCGATCGTTTCACGGGAAAATTTCACATCCCACACAAACCATGGTCTCCCGCCGAAATCGATAGCTACTTCTGCTAAGCAATCATCCATCGGAAGTAACGAAAATCCATAGCGGTTGATTCCCCGCTTATCATGCAATGCTTCTGCGATCACGGATCCTAATGTGATAGCTATATCTTCGACTGTATGATGTTCATCGACATCCAAATCTCCATGTGCCCGAATTTCCCCATCAAACAAGCCATGCTTGAAAACTTGAAAAAGCATATGGTCAAAAAAAGGAAGACCTGTCGTTATAATGGCCTGCCCCGTGCCATGTAGTTCAACAACGCATTGGATTTCAGTTTCTCCTGTTTTACGCTGTTTGGAAGCTCGTCGGCTGATCCGGTTCGATTGATCCGGTACTAATAATCTCGACAGAGCGTCCCAATCTTCCACGTTAGCAATAATTTTTTCAGAATGTGTCTGTCCAAATGAAATCATTCGACAATGTAAAAGAGTTGCCAATCGGGAATGAAGAGTAACATCCCCGACGACAAGCGAATGTTGTAAATCCCAACATCCGGTTCCAAAGTGAGCTGCGATGATTTCTTGATCCATTCCGACCATATTATATTCGAAAGCGATAGATTCTCCTGTCAGTAAACGAAGTACGTCTTGAGCCAGTGTTTCCTGACCTGTTTTCGCTGGCGTGCCAAAAAGCACAAAATGATAGATACCGGTTGTTCGGATCTGCCCGAGTGAAGAAATCACATTTTTTCGTAACACGGGATATCCGGAGGTCAACATTTCATCCGCTAATAGCGCACCATACAAATCTATGAATAATAATGGCTGGCATGCTCTCATACCTCACGCTCCCACTGTCTCAAGGCTTTCAAGAGTTCGGCATTTTCATCGGGGCTACCTATGGTTATGCGAACACATCCGTAACACCCTCTGACTGTCGATCGGTTTCTGATGATGATTTGATGATTCTTAAGATATGTACATAACCCATCAGGATCAACGACCCTGACCAGAAGAAAGTTTGCTGAACTTGGAAACACCTCTTCAACAAAATCAAAACCTTTCAAAGCGATTGTCATTTTCTCACGTTCTTCAATCGTGAGCCGGATGGTTCGGTAAATTTCATCTGTCTTATCAAGTACTTCCAGTGTCGCTTTCTGAGCCAACACGCTGAGATTGTAAGGATACTTCACCTTATTCATCGCCGCGACGATGGCATGACTGGCAAAAGCCATTCCCACCCTTGCTCCCGCCATCGCCCAGGCTTTGCTGAAGGTTCTTAGTACAACAAGATTAGGGTATGTATCCAATAACGAGATAGCTGTTGATCCATCGGAGAAATCATAATAAGCCTCATCGACAACAACAATTCCAGCGAAATGTGACGCAATCCGTTCGATTGCTTCAAGAGGTATGATAGTCCCCGATGGATTATTCGGTGAACAGATAAAAATCAATTTGTGCATGCCGGCTTCGGGAGTCCCCGAGTTGATAAATTTGCATATCGTTTCCAATCGCATGAAATTAATGGAAAAATCATCGTTCAACTGACAGTAAGAAACTTCAATTGCATTTATATCGGCAAACACCTTATAAGCCCCATACGTAGGGGGGAGCACCATTACTTTGTCTTTTCCTGGAGTACAGAATACCCTGAATAATAAATCGATCATCTCATCACTCCCATTGCCTAACACCATCTTGTCCGCAGGGAGATTCATCACACGTTCGATTTTTGCTTTCAATTCGAGTTGAAGCGGATCGGGATAACGGTTGTAGAGCTTCCCATCCGAAGCATCAAACCAATTTTCATTGGCATCGAGAAATATTCTCGCATGTCCTGAGAATTCACTCCGAGCAGAAGAATAAGGGACAAGTGTTCGGATTTCATTCCTCATTAGCTGTTGTATCGAATATTTCATATGGACTCCTTCTTTACGAGTTCTGTCAACCTTATCTTAACAGCATTTGCATGCGCTTCCAATGACTCGGCGTTGGCCATTGTGACAACCGCCGGACCAAGGTTCTTGAGTCCACCGGGTGTCAATCTCTGATATGTGACGGCTTTGGTAAAGCTATCAACACAAACACCTGAATACGACACAGCCCATCCGGCCGTAGGTAATGTATGATTGGTTCCCGATGCATAGTCCCCGACAGATTCGGGAGACCACTGTCCTATGAATACAGATCCTGCGTTGATAATTCTTTCGCCCAATGTTTCCGCATCGGTCGTTTGGATAATCAGATGTTCTGGTGCATAGGTCTCTGAAATCTCAAGCATCCTGTCAGTGCTCTTCACAATGATGGCAACCGATCGCGACAATGAATGTTCTATGAACTCAATACGATTCAGATCTTTTATCTGTTGCTTAATGTGTCGTTCAACCGATAAGGCAAACGACTCGCCTTTACCAAGATCTTCGTCTTTTATCACAAGGATACACTGGCTATCATTGCCATGTTCTGCTTGACTCAACAGATCGGCAGCAACAAATTCAGGACGTGATGAAGTATCGGCCAACACCATCACTTCCGAAGGTCCGGCAGGCATGTCTATCGCACACGCATCGTTTGCCACCAATTGTTTTGCCATCGTCACATAACGATTCCCAGGACCAAAAATCTTATCAACCTTTTGGATAGTTTGCGTACCGTATGCCATCGCCGCGATCGCTTGGGCTCCACCGACTTTAAAAATTTTGGATACGTTCGCTTTGGAAGCACAATACAAAACAGCAGGATCGATTGTCCCGTCACGCCTTGGAGGGGTACAAAGTACCACAAAAGGACATTGGGCAACCATCGCCGGTATGGCTAGCATCAACACCGTGGAAAATAGCACAGCTGTTCCCCCGGGGACATATAGTCCGACTTTATGTATCGGCACACGTTTACGCCAGCAACACACTCCATGTTCGGTTTCCACTGGTTGCTCATTGAATTTTTGTTGCTGATGGAACTTCAAGATGTTTGCTGCTGCCTGATCGATCGCCCTTCGAAGTGGAAGATCAATCATTGAAGACGCTTGTTCGATTTCTTCTTGAGTCACCTCAAGAGATGGTAATTGGACATGATCGAATCTGCGTACATACTCCAGCAATGCTGTGTCTTGCTGCTGGCGAACAGTATCAACAATCTTTACCACCTGTTCACGGATGGCTTGATCATCACTGCTCTTTCGGGAAAAGTATTGGGTAAGAAGTTTCATGTCAGGATTAATCAAACGTATCATCTAGTCCACCTAATCTGCCATCTTCTCAATGGCTGTCACAAGAATCCCTTGTGCGCCGAGAGCTTTCAACTGTTCGAGGACATCCCAGAATTGTTGTTCGTGGACTACGGTCTGGACCGCACACCATTGTTCATCGAGCAAGGGGGTCACAGTCGGACTTTTCATGCCACCGACGATATTGGCAATCTCCCCGACATGCTCTTTTGGAAGGTTAAACATGACATATTTGTAATCGTCAGCCTTCATGACCGCATCAATACGTAAAAGCAATCGGTCAAGGATTGCCCGCTTAGCACCTTCTAGGTTTTTCCTGCCAACCATCACGGCTGATGAGTTATAGATTTCTTCGACCTCTTTCAACCCATTGCTAGCCAAGGTCGCTCCCGTACTGACAAGGTCGCAAATTGCATCGGCGACTCCAATTGACGGAGCAATTTCAACTGAACCAGATAATTCAAGTACTTTTGCCGTTACAGCGGCCTTCTTAAGAATAGTTGATAAAATATTCGGATAACTTGTTGCGATCCGTTTACCGTCAAGCGATGGCAATCCGTCATAGAAAGTACCTGAAGGGACTGCAATCGAGAGCCTACACTTGGCGAAGCCCAAATCTCGCAATATTTCGAGAGGAAGGTTCTGCTCGTCATGTTCATTGCGTCCGACAATCCCCACATCGGCAACTTGATCGTATACATAACGAGGAATATCATCATCACGCAGATAAAGAAATTCAATAGGAAAATTTTCTGCTTCTTCCTTAAGCAAACGAGCATCAGAACCAAATCGAATGCCGCACGATTTAATAATCTGCAATGATTTTTCGCTTAATCGTCCGCTCTTTTGGATTGCGATCCGTAACAACTCTTTCATGGCACTCCCCCGAATACGAAAAAACTCCGCGGAATGCGGAGTCTCAACTTAAAAGCATACACGCATCCCGTCAGCTAGCAATATGAGGATGGTGATGGCCTTTAACAAAAACATTATTCATGAATGTACAGTATCGTCAGTACCCGAAGTTGTCAATCCCACAAGTGCATTGCCATTAGCCAGGTCGAATTTTATGATTTATCAGCAGGTATCGACATTATACGGATGTGATGCGCTAACACCCCAACCCAGGAAATTTTACTTGGTGTCGCAGTATAATTCCGACCATCCTACCCTGCCATTCTAATCTCTACGGAGCCACTTATTCCCAACGTTATGTAACATTGTGACACGCTACGAAATGATCTTTTCGAATCTCCTTCAATTGTGGTTCGCTTCCTTTACAAACATCACAAAATTCTTGACAACGCGAGCTGAACCTACACTCGTCGGGAAGATTTATCGGGGACTTAACTTCTCCTCTCAGAATGATTCGTTTACGTTTTTCCTTATGGTATTCAGGGATTGGAACGGCGGAGAGCAATGCTTTGGTATACGGATGCTCAGGTTGTAGGAACAAATCTTCAACAGGAGATTTTTCAACCATTTTTCCGAGATACATTACGGTGATATCATCAGAAAAATAATTCACGGCAGACATGTCATGCGTGATGAAGATATAACTTAACTTGAGTTTGGATTGGAGTTCTTTCAATAGATTTAGAATTTGGGCTTGTATGGAGACATCAAGGGCGGACACAGGCTCGTCACAGACAATGAACTCAGGGTTGACCGATAATGCCCTCGCGATACCTATCCTCTGGCGCCTTCCACCATCTAGTTCATGCGGATAAGAATTAGCGAAACGGTCTGCCAGGCCGACCATGTCCATTAACTCAGAGACTCGTTTTTCTATATCCTTTTTATCATGAATCAAATGATTTAACTCAATAGCTTCGCTTATCGTCTGACTTACTGTTCGCCTGGGGTTCAACGAAGAATAAGGATCTTGGAAGATAATCTGCATCTTTGTTCTCATCGAGCGCATCTGCAAAGTATTGAGTTTCATAAGATCCTCTCCATTGAAGATGATTTCTCCCGAAGTAGGTTCAATGAGACGCAGAATCGAGCGTCCAATCGTTGATTTACCGCATCCGGACTCACCTACTATCCCCAGTGTCTTGCCTCTTTCAAGAGTAAAGCTAATATTATCAACCGCATGGAGCAATCCTTTTTTGGTCTTGAAGTATTTTGTAAGGTTTCTAACTTCAAGAATATTATCTACCATGTTTATTCCTCTCAATTGAAAATACAGGATCCTCATATGCAAGACAAGACACTTCATGAGTATCGCTTATCGCATTGAGTGATGGTCTCCTTTTGAAACATTTATCCATCGCATAACGACAACGAGGAGCAAATGTGCAACCTTCGGGCAGTTCCGTCGGATCAGGCATAAGCCCGATAATCGGCTTGAGGAGAGATTTCCTATCGTTTATCTTTGGCAGAGAATCAAATAATCCTTCAGTATACGGGTGCTTTGTATTGGTGAACACTTCCTCCACTGTACCATGCTCGACAATTCGTCCCGCGTACATGACACTGACTTCATCACACATATCGGCTACGATTCCAAGATCGTGCGTAATCAAGAGCATTGCAGTCCTATATTCATCCCGAAGATTCGAAATGAGATCCAATACTTGAGCTTGGATCGTAACATCGAGAGCGGTGGTCGGCTCGTCGGCAATCAAAAGGTGCGGATTACAACAGAGTGCGATTGCTATGATGACACGTTGCTTCATTCCACCTGATAGTTGGTGTGGATAATCGTAAATACGGGAACGATCTATTCCAACCATTTCCAACATCTCGCATGCTTGTTCATGCGCTTCATCGCGGGTAACGTCTTCATGTAACAGGATGCTCTCTTCAATTTGCTCTCCAATATTCAAGACTGGATTCAGCGCTGTCATCGGATCTTGGAAAATCATGGCGACTTCGCTTCCCCTCACTTGATTCAACTCAGAATCTTTCATATGGAGCACATCATAGCCATTAAGAATAATCTTCCCGCTTCTTATTACCCCAGGAGGAGACGGTATGAGATTCATTATTGCTAGCGCAGTACTTGTCTTGCCAGCTCCGGTTTCTCCAACCAAACCCACACTTTTTTGAGGAGGTATCTTTAAATCGATATCATTTACAGCGTGTACGATCCCATCCGATGTGACGTATTCAACCGTGAGGTTCGATACGTCAAGAGCAAATTCATGCTTATCCATTCTTACCTCACTTCTTTAGCTTTGGATCCATACTGTCACGAACGCCATCACCGATAAGGTTGAACCCAAGTACCGTAACCATTATTGCAAGGCCCGGATACAACGCCATATAGTCATATCCCCGAAGATATTGTCGAGCGGAGGAAAGCATCGCGCCCCATTCTGGAGTCGGTGCGGTAATGCCAAGACCGATAAAACTTAGTGCCGCAATTCCAACAATCGCACCCCCAATACGCAATGTTGCCTGGACTATGACGGGAGACATCGCATTGAGAAGAACATGACGGAAGATAATTACAAAATTGTTTGCTCCGATCGCCCTTGCAGCCTCAACGTATTCCATATCCTTCACTGTCATGACTGAAGCCCGGGTCACCCGGGTCACCGCAGGAATCGCACCGATTGATACAGCTATCGTAAGCATGAAGATACTTTGACCGAAAGCGGTCACAAAGCATATTCCAAGCATTATTGCAGGGATCGCTTGAAAGATATCGGCGAGACGCATGATTATCGTCTCGATCACTCCTCCATAGTAGCCGGCGAGCGAGCCGAGAACTACACCTATGATGCTGGAAAACAGTACCGCTGCCAAACCTATGGCCAGAGAATACCTTCCTCCCCAGATGATGCGTGTAAGAATGTCGCGACCAAATTCATCAGTCCCGAAAAGATGCTCTGATGAAGGAGCTTGCTTCCTTTCCGAGATGTTTTGCCCTATAACATCCGTGTCATAATCATAAATGAAATTACCAACCAAAATAGTGACAAGAATTCCCACGATGATCATAAGGCCCAACATTCCACTGAAATTCTTACGATAATTGCGCCAGATTTCAGAGAATGTGCTGCGGCGTTTTGTTTTTTTCTGTTTCATATCATTTCTTCCTCTGATACTGTGCTTTGATTCTCGGATCAACAAACGCATAGATGATATCGACCACCAGCAGTAAAAAGGCCACCAGCATGGTGGTAAGGATCAAACTTCCGGTAACCATCGGAATATCTCTCTTGCTTATGCTATCCATGATCAACCGACCTACTCCGGGCCAAGAGAAAACGGTTTCACAAAGAACTGATCCTCCGAGTGAGGAGCCCAATTCAATACCGATAACCGTAATAATTGGGATAAGAGCATTTCTAAGGGCATGTTTTAAGGTCGCTTTCCTTTTACTCACACCTTTTGCCCGGGCCGTACGGATATAATCCTCATTCAGAACTTCTAGCATTGAGGATCGAGTGGTCCTCGCAAGCATGGCCATCTTTGCAACAGCAAGTGTCACTGCGGGCAGAACCAGATGCTTCAAATCCCCTGAGCCTCCAGTCGGAAACCATCCGAGGTTCAGCGAGAACCCAATAATGAGAAGCAAACCCAACCAGAAGAGCGGCATTGAAAGTCCTAACAACGAGATAATCATGAGGGTTCCATCCAATACAGTGCCACGTTTCAAAGCAGTGATGATCCCGATGGGGATTGAAAAAAGTATCGCCAGAGTCATTCCAGAAAATGCAAGCAACAGTGTATTCGGAAGTCGCTGCATATATGTTTTAAAAACATCTCTTCCGGTTACATAAGAGATGCCCATATCTCCCTTCAGAAGATTTGCCATGTATCTGACATAGCGCACCATCACAGGATCATTCAAACCATGTGCTTCACGGTATTCTTCAAGTTGTTCCTGTGAAGCGGCTTCGCCTAACACTGTATCAGCTGCATCCCCGGGGAAGAAATCCATTATTATGAATATGAAAATCGAGACCCCAAGCATTACCGGGATGAGCCAGAATAATCTTTTAAGAAAATAACGATACACCTAGGTCACCTCATAAACAAATTGGCGGGTCTATGCAATAGCACAGACCCTAATAGTTGCATCGGAAAATCAGTTTTCTATGTAAGCGTAGGTTAATATATGGGATCCGTTGCCTTTATAGACGGCACCCTTGACCGAGGCTTTAATACCAACGAAAATCTGCGGTACACAAATCGGTGCCCAATAAGCTTTTTTTGTAATATATTCATTCAGATCCCTGTACATTGCCTGCCGTTTTACCTGGTCTGTCTCCACAGCTGCGGCAGCTGTCTGTAAATCTACATTGGAATCGCTCACTTTTGAGCGGTTCGCAGGAGCTTTGGATGTGAACACATAACTGAAACTCGTTCCCGGACCTCCTGTGTTCCCAAACTTCTGTAAGCACATCTGGTAATCGGCGTTATTCCATGAAGCTTTCAATGTAGTGGCCTCAAGACGTACGACAGTGAGATCAATACCTATTTGTGCCAGATTCTCCTTGAACACCAAAGCCATCTGTTCTTCGTCCGCGCGGTCAACCCAGATTGTTGATTTAAAACCACCCGGATATCCAGACTTGGAAAGTAGCTCTTTGGCTGCCGTCGGATTGTAAGTATACCCGTCAACATGGGTATACATCGGAACAGCCGGTGCCATAACATTATCCACCGCGTCAGCCAATCCATCGAAAGCCACTGTGATTGCATCTTCCTTGTTGACACAGCTTGCTATCGCTTGTCGGACATATTCGTCATCAAATGGTGCAACTTTCGTGTTGAAACCAATATAGTACACATTGAGGCCTTTGACGCTGATCAGTTTCAAATCCGGATTCTTTTCGATGAAGGGGAGATCTGAATTTGCAGGAGAATAGCAAATATCGATCTCACCTGTCTCGAGAGCTAGTTCACGGGCTGAGTCTTCAAGGTAAATAATCCAGTCGATCTCTTCCGTCTTCGGTTTTTCACCGAAATAATCGTCAAAACGAACCATTCTTACAAATTCGCCTTGAACATACTCTTCAATCTTAAATGCACCCGTTCCGTAACATTCGCCTTCGTCACCTTCGGTTTCAACCGCTTTTTTACTTATAATACATGAGGGAGCCGCGGAAAGCGTATAGAACAAATCTTGATCTGCACCTGATAATTCAAAATGTATGGTATAATCGTCATCCGCCACAACGTCTACTACAGAACTTAACAGCGCACGACTTGTCCCGCCTTTGAGAATACGCTCTTTAAAGGAGTACACCACATCTTCGCTTGTCATGGTTTCTCCATTATGGAACTTCACATCCTTGCGAAGATGGAACACGATTGTCTTTCCTCCATCAAGGATGTCCCAAGATTCTGCTAAACATGGCTTGATA
This sequence comes from Spirochaetales bacterium, assembly GCA_012523305.1. GTDB lineage: Bacteria > Spirochaetota > Spirochaetia > Sphaerochaetales > Sphaerochaetaceae > JAAYDK01. Next base: position 39,368 of record JAAYIV010000108.1, on the reverse strand, counting down.
GTAGCGTTATCTTCATTACTGATGGTAACAAGCGTATTGTGAGTGGAAAAACTCATCATATGGCACATCACGTTAGTACCCTTTGTAGGAGTACAGATGGTAATCGGTTCCATGTTTATTCCAACTTTCAGCACGTTCTGATATCCAACACTTGTAGGTGTAGCAACCGTTTCTTTTACCCCACCTGCAAATGCTAGATTGATAAGAACCACAAAAAAAACAAATAGAAATACTCCTTTTTTCATTGTTCCCCCCCTGAAAATTCTTGATGATGAGAAATGTATACGGTTAGTAATATATGTAGAAAAATCTATCGATTTATCCAATAATGTTATCATGCAAATAGCGGTTTGTCCAATTTTATAGAATAGTTTTCAAACCCCGATATCGAGCTATCTTGGAAAGAGCATGCAAGGAACCCTCTATTTCAAGTGAATCGATGTGGGAGCAAATGGAGAATCGAGACTCGGATGAACTCGTTATTGCGTATACATGTTGGCAAAACATGTTGTTGTAAAATAAAATTCTTGTATTCCTGGAGGATATGCGAATGTATGAAATTGAAATTAGAAGAGAAGCCCTTGAACTCAAGCAGCATGTGATTGAGATAAGAAGAGACCTCCACCGCCATCCGGAACCATCTCAGAAAGAATTCCGCACCCAGCAGAAGATTATTGAGGAACTGCACGCAATTGGGATCACCGAGATGAAGACGTATTATACTACCGGAATCGCTGCAATAATTAGGGGAAAAGGATTTGGAAAGACCATTGGCATCCGCGCGGACATGGATGCTTTATATATCACTGAAGATACAGGACTTGAATTTTCCTCAGAAAATGCTGGGATTGCTCATGCTTGTGGCCACGATGGGCATGTTTCAATGCTGCTTGGTGCTGCACGAATCCTCTATTCAATGCGAGATAGATTTAAAGGGTGTGTAAAACTTATCTTCCAACCTGCAGAAGAAGACGGTTTGAATGGCGGAGGTTCACAGTGGATGATTAAAGAAGGGGTCTTAACCGATGAGCCTTCGATTGATTTCGTGATAGGGCAACATCTGGCTCCTCATATTCCTGCTGGCTATATTGCGAGTAAGAGTGGCCCCTTGTTTACAACCTCAGATCTTTTCTCAATTGATATTTTCGGGAAAGGAGGGCATTCTTCCGCGCCTCACTTCACCAAGGATCCGATCGTCTGTGCCGCACAAATAATCCTCGGACTACAAACCATAGTTTCAAGAAATATTAATCCGGCTGATACTGTTGTCCTGTCACTATGTGTGGTAGAAGCGGGTAAACGGCACAATGTCATTCCTGATACGGCCAGACTCGTAGGAAGCGCTCGCTCCTATCATGAAAAGAGCAGTGCGTTGTGCAGGAAACGGATACAAGAGATAGTCGATGGTATTTGCACAGCTGGTGGGCTTACTGCAAAGGTTTCCTTCACAAAAAGTTACGGCCCTGTAATAAATGACGAAGAAATGTTCGAAAAATGCAAAAAATGGGTTTCTGGGGTCATCGGAGAGAAACATTTTATTCAAGCTCAGCCCCAAAGCAGCGGAGAAGATTTCTCAAATTTCACTACTGAGATTCCCGGTGTTTATTTCCTTGTTGGAGCAAAGTTTGGTGATGGCGAACCACTTGTCCCGCATAGTCCTTCCTTTACCTTCGATGAGGAGGCACTTCCATTTGGCATAATGAATCTATGCGTAATTGCAGTTAACTATTTAAATGAGCCACAGCAATAGTATTATTTGACACATTGAACCCGAAATGCGCAACGAAGGTTTATTGAGATCACCCAGGCACTTAAAGTACTAAATGGAAAGCTGAAGATGTAATTTCTACACTTGTTCCTCTTGGGTGACTTCGACGTTCACACTTTCAATAGTCTGTTTATCCCTATGTTTATGGCTGTATATCGCCAACGATATGATAGTTGCGCCTACGATCATGACGATGATACCCATTAGTAATTTCACAAGACCCGCGATATGGCTGGGAATGATGAAGAGTACCACCGAGATGATTAGTGACAGGATTCCTTCTTGAACCATGTGAGAATTCTCAAATCCTTTCGATTTCACTGCCACCGCCTGGACAAATGCGATGATTGCCGATAGAGCCATCTCGACTGCAAGCAGATATATGAAGACATTGATCGCTTTTTCGATGACAAACGGGAATATGATGGCGATAACACCGATGATGATCGCGGTAGTCGCTTTAATGACAACCGCAGTGTGGTTGAATTTTCCAAAATTATACTTTGCCATCGTCGCAATGTTCGCTATTCCGGATATGATTGCCAATGCGCCAAATATTGCCAATACTACTTTTACAAATATCTGTTCATTTCCGATCATGATAAACAAACCGATACCGACCAACACGATGCCCAACAATAATTGTGCAATCCATTGAAACCGTTTCATACAGTTCCTCCTATTTCAGGGCATATGCATACATAACCCGTTTCCGCTATAGTTAAGTATCCTTGGTTTTTATGACAAAGTAAAGGAGCGATATGTACAACCATTTATTATTTGATGCTGATGGAACCCTCTATGACTTTGAGAAAGCTCAAGAATTTGCATTATCAAGCCTTTTTAATGAATTGGGTCTCGGTGCGTCATCGACTACTTTGCACACCTATAACGATGTAAACCAATCATTATGGAAAATGTTCGAAACCGGGCTCATCACATTACCTGAATTGAAAATCGAACGTTTTAAACGTTTCTTTACCATCATGGGACTACAGACTGATCCGTTCGAAGCAAGTCTGCGATATCTTGAATTCTTGGGAAAAAGTGACCATATCTACCAATGGACAGTTCCTCTACTCACTTCATTACGTTCAAAAGGGTATCGCATCAGTCTGATTACCAATGGGATAGCCTCCGTACAAAGGGGACGACTCGCAGCTACCCACACGATACACTTGTATGATCATATCTATATCAGTGAAGAATTAGGAATTCAGAAACCGGATCCTGAGTTTTTCTCACATGCTTTCCCGGATGAATCAGAAAAAAAGAGAGCCCTCATAATAGGTGATTCGCTATCATCGGATATAGCCGGTGGAAATGCTGCAAATATCGACACGTGTTGGTTCAATCCCTCGAAAGAGACGCCACGCATGGCTATCCCTACATATGAGATTAATAGTATGGACGAATTACCGACGTTGCTTGCACGTCTTAATCAACGATTTCAACTAATTCAACATCAAAAATGAGCAGAGAGTTCGGCTCGACTTGAACCGAACCGCGTTCACCGTAACCAAGCTTCGGATGTACCCAGAATCTATACGCCGAACCAACCGGCATCAGCATCAACCCTTCTTTGAAACCGTCAATCAGGGTTGACAAAGTAAATGTACTCGGATTCCCTTTCGGGGAAGCCTCCCCGACTCTCCCATCAAGGTACATCAACTGGTAATTGACTCGCACCGTATCTGTTGCTCCGGGTTTTTTACCTTCTGCACCACGAAGCACTTCATATTGTAATCCGCTACTCGTGGTAACGACCTGCTCTCTCATCGTATTCAATTCCAGAAATTGTTCAGCTTCTTTTAGATTTCGTTCTGAAAACTCAGCTAAACGGCTAGCGGCCTCTGAAACCAATTTATCATTATATTCAAACAGTATCGCACTCATCTGCTCTTTTGTGAAAAAAGGTGTGTTATCTAGGGTAAAATCAAGGATTCCCTTGATAAAGTACTCTGAATCAATCTCTTCCAGATCACGAAAAGCCGCATCCATCACAAGAAAACCGTACGTATAACTGAAACGTTCTTCAAGAGATGTCGGTTTCTCCAAGGCTTCTATCTGGGCCAAACCGACATAGAGCTCCTGTGTTGCGCTTGAGGAGGCATTAATTTCAGGTTCTGTAATTGTAGCTACCGTTGTTTGAACGACTTCTTCTTTGACCTGCGTTTCGGTATTGGTAGTCTGTGATGGCGTACTTTCATTCGAAGGAAACATAAGTAAGACATCGCTGTCATCTTTTTTGCATGAAAGACTGACAAGTAATGCGAGTAAGACTAGCAGCGAGAAGAAGATTTTCCCAAGCATCTTCGAAACAATCACAATCTCACATCCTCTTCCCCAACCCCACCTAACGATGGTAACGGTAAAGTTACCACACGTCTACATAAAATTCACCTTTATCGGTATTATTGCTCAATAAACACTGCTTCCAAGGCTATCAATTGCCACTATTGCCGGAAATTCTTCCACTTTCAACCTATACAATGCCTCAGGTCCCAAATCTTCAAAGGCAATAATCTCAGCTACAACCACCTTCTTGGCATAGAGAGCTCCACATCCGCCAAAAGCTGCCAGATATATTCCTTTGTGCCTGACGATTGATTCAACGACCGTCTGATTTCGGGGGCCTTTCCCCATGGTGGCAGCCAATCCATGATCCATCAATGCGGGAACGTATGCATCCATCCTTGCGGATGTTGTCGGGCCACAAGAGCCGATAGCCATCTGTGGTGGAGTGGCCGCAGGTCCCATATAATACAATAACTGGCCAGTCAACGATACGGGTAACATACCACCGTTGGTGATGATCTGAACCAAGCGTTTGTTCGCTTGATCACGACCGACCAATAATGTTCCCGAAAGCCATATCCGATCATATGCCCGCAGTGTTAACAATGATTCCCGGTTAAACGGTAATTCAATGTGCCAATCCATCGGTACCCCCGAACTCTATGGTAATGTTCCTATCTGCCCAGCAGCTCACGGATACAGCAACCGGCAACCCGGCGATGTGGGTAGGCGTGTACTCGATTGCAGTCCATAACGCAGTAACAGATCCTCCAAATCCCGCTGCACCAATATTCAATGTCTGTACCGCTTCCAGTATATCCAGTTCTAATTTCGCATACGACTTGTCTTTATGGTGCTGTCCTACTTGCCTACATAGAGCATATTTTGAATTCAGTGCGGCTTGATCCATCGTCCCGCCGATTCCGATACCCAACACAACCGGGGGACAAGGTTTACCTCCGGCTGTCTTCATAATGTCCTTAACAGCATCGATCACATCCTGTTCGTTCGAAGTGGGATTGAGCATCCTGACCGATGAACAATTCTCACATCCGAATCCTTTCAACATAAGATGTATTGATAGCAATTTTTCTCTGTTAGCCATCCAATGAACGACCGCAGGCAAATTTGTCTTCGTGTTGGTCCTATTGAATAGCGGATCGTCAACGACTGAAAGCCGAAAATGTCCTTGACAGACCGCGTCACTGATTCCGGCTTCCAAACCTTTTTGGATCTGGTCGATTGAAACAGGACAATCAGGACCAATTTCTACGCATGCCCATATCATACCCGTATCTTGGCACATGGGAAGACCGGTCGATGCGGAAATGTCCAGATTCTCCATGATTGCTTCCAAGGCGGCGATGCTTGCGTTGATCGCATTGGATCTCTTGCAGTTTGATGCTACATCATCCAATTGCCTTCGCTCTTGATCCAACGCTTTTTGCAAGCGTTCGACCAATGATGGCTCCAAGCCTGTCGAGATTGAGAGCAATCCGTCTTTCACACGTTCGCGGATATCTTCGATTCGAATCATTACTTTTTTTCTCCACGATTTTTTACATACCATGTAGTGAAACCATAGGCAACCGCCACACCAGTAACCACTCCAATGGAATCTGCGACCAAATCTTTGAATTCAGCCGAACGACCGAACAACGGTTGTAATAACTCTAAGGCAAAACCAAGTGAAATGCCGCACAAAACGACAATAAAAGAGACGATTATTGTCGAATATTTATGTTTTGAACCATCGTAATGAAAGAAAGTGGCGAACCAAGAGCATCCAAAGGCACAATAGGCGACAGCGTGAGCACCGATGTCTCTAAGCGGAAAAATCCGAATTACATCGGAAACTCGTTGTTGTGGCAATAATGAAAATAATATTATTGCTATTGTGATAATGGCGCTTGCTACTCGCGCTGAAAGTACAAACCATCTTGGCATCACAACAAATCTCCCTGACGCACATCCAGACGTTCCATCTCTAAATTCAAGCACCTGACAAAGCCATGCTTATCTCCAAAATCCCTCGGTGCTGCCAATCGGTGTTTTGGTGTATCACTGGTAAAACGCTCGATTATCATAGAAAAAGGAAGTCGTCGTAACACATGTATCGTATAGGCGAGATGCCGTTCCATAGACGGGGCAGTGAGTAACCCTGCCTTGAATTCTTCAAACAGACGTGAGCCGGCTACGATATGAAGGTTATGGATCTTGACTGCTTCCACACCGGCTTTAACCAAGACCTCAGCAGTCTTATCGATTTCATCGAATGATTCACCGGGTAATCCGAGAATGATATGAGCACATACATGTATGCCTGATCGATGGGCCAACGTACATGCTTCAAGAAAATCGTTAACGGTTTCATTACGAGCAATGGTATGCAATGTCGTATCATTTCCGCTTTGCAATCCGAGTTCTACCCAAAGGGCATCTACCTGACCTTTATAACTGGCAATCAAATTGATTTTTTCGAGCTGCAGGCAATCGCTACGAGTACTGACGATAAATTCTCTGTAAGACCCTGTAGAAAGGGCAACATCATAAAGTTGTTTCAAAATTTCAATTCGCCCATACGTACTGGTGAAGGCTTGAAAGTAAATACTCCTACCTCCTGTATCATATCTTCGGTCGAGGAACATCTTCGCTCGATCGATTTGCCATAAGAGATGTTCTTTACGTTTGGAAAGGCTTTCTTCTGTATCTTCGGGGAGCCTTCTCGGATTCGTACTATGCGGATCGAAACAAAACCCTTTGTTTTGTTCACTTACTCGATGGTAGACAGCCACCGAACCGGTTTCATCACAATATGAACAACCTCCGCTACCGTCAGCATTCCTATTCGGGCAAGAAAATCCACCGTCCACCCCAATACGGTACACCTTTTCGCCATAGGTTTGTTCAAGAGCCGTAGCATAGTCATTGTAACGCCTGTCATGCATTAGATGAACTCCAGATAAAGGGTTATTTTTGATTGAGAAGCAAACCCTACTCCTATGAGCAAATCACCAAAACTTGAGGTAAACCCTACTGAAATCGCCACTCCGGCTTCAATCGGACGCAACTTACTCCAAAGTAAAGAACTGTCCACGATTGGAATGGAATTTCTTAGACGCTCATACAGCGAAGAGGAAGAAGTGCCAATGCTTGCAGTAGCCTTAATAAAGAATGGTAACGTACTACCTGCGAAATTCCAGATAAGGCCAGTACGAGCCAGTACCATCTCGTCCACATAGGTATGGGGACCATAACCAGCCATACCCATCGACCCACCATACTCAAGGTATTGATTCTTGAGCGGGTATCTGGTCCGACTCACACCGGCATGCAGGTCATAGAGCCATGAAAATCTATCGTCTAAAGGAATCACATGCCTAAGCCGTGATTCGAACTTGAACATCGGGATTTCTTCTGCCAATGTGACCCAGACGGAAGCATCGAACCTGAACCCCCCCATCGGGTAATGGCCAAAATTTAATGAATTATATACTCCTTCAAGTTTTATTATCGGGAGTACTACAAACCATTGGTCTGCATTTTGTACGAGTTGGTTCTTGTCTCCTCCGTACCAGATGATATCGGTTTGAAACTTTGCCGTTATCATTGCATATCGTGAAAACCGATAGGTTCCGGCTAGAGCAGCACTCAAGAGATTGTCCGAATTATGTCCATCAATCGGTGAAAAGCGAAGATTTGCTGGATGTAATCCTCCTGAGGAGAACCCTAAGGACAATGTGGAATAAAGTGATTGCCGAGAAGGAACCTCAAATCCGACTTCCGAATGGAATGCGTCATCAAAGGCTAAATTGGCAAAAATATCGACCGAATTGCCAACATTATTATACTTAAAGGAGACAGTCGCTGACGGGTCGAACAATAATGATGAACTCTTGTTGTGAACATCCCATTGGAAACCAGACGCACCGAAGGCACCGAAGGAAATGGCCGCATCCCGAGGAGGAAACGAACGGGTTTGGATTTCAAGATTTCCTAATACATTTTGCTGACTGTCAATTTTTCTTGCATTATATCCATAGCTAACCGTCGCATATCTACCGTCTCGACGAAGTTGTTCGAATATTCTCGCAAGCTCGGATTTACGTTTCGTATCCAACGGAAGTCCGGAGAATTTTCCAAATGGTTTCAGATCAAATCCATAGGTATCTTCAGGAGAACCCGGAAGTATCCGATGCGTAATCGTCGAAATCCAAACATCGGGGAGATCAAAATAGTGTCCGACCCGGTCAGGATCCTTTTTCTGTAAAGGCCTATGTTCAGAGATAAGTCGGACAATCTGATGTAACTCTTCAATTTTTTCCTGAACAGCGATCTCGCCTTCTTTAATAATTCCTGAAGCGTTTGTAAAAGCCATGATATCGTATTTGGATAAATCGGGTGTAATCAGAACGTCAGCTTGATCTAGTTGGTGTACGACCGTATTTTTAGTAACGACAACCAATAGATGAGTGATCATGGCTGTTAGGGAATTCAGATCTTCGGTCTTGATATCATAATCTCCAGCATTCACATCGACAGCGATGACGATATCAGCTCCGGCTTCTTTTGCAACAAGAATCGGCAAATTATCGACTACTCCTCCATCAATGACGTAACGACCATCGGTCGGATAAGGGGTAAATATTAATGGGATGGAAATGCTCCCTCTGATAGCCTCGACAAGCGAACCTGAAGAAAAGACCACTTTCTCTCCGGTTACAGCGTCAGAAGCGATACAACGGAACGGGATTGCCAGCCGATCGAAATCATCTATTGCCAAAACCTTGGAAAGAGAATCGTTCAACAGTTGCATGATTCGTTGATCTCCCAACAACCCGGAAACGTTTCCCACTCCTTGCGAATCGAATGAAAGGGTGAATATATTATCGCGTGAGGTGCGTAATGGTTCTGGTTCGGGTTGGGGTCGTTCAACCGGAGAGACTATGAACAGGGAAAGCATGTCGCTTGTTTCTATCAGGCGTGCTATATCACCCGGAGAATAACCTGCTGCATAAAAGCCCCCTACCAAAGCCCCCATGCTCGTTCCCACCACCATGTCTATCGGAATTCCCAGTTCTTCTATTGCCCGGATAACCGGTAGGTGTGCAAAGCCTCTAGCACCTCCGCCTGATAACACCAAAGCGATTTTTGGTGTTAAGTCAAGCTCAGCCATATTGAATCCATAGGTGGTTATCGATACCGGTAGCTCTGCCACAGTAGCAGATACGGTTTCGGCAGCTTGTAGTGGAAGCACGATTGCCAAGAATAAAAGTATGATCACACTATATTTGGCAATCATTAACAGTTCCTTTAGTGCCCTAATATTGCACCGATGATACTTGGATGGCCATGTACAAACGATTCGCTGTCCATCTCACGTTTCATTGCCAATTGCATTCGATCAATATATATAAGTCCGTCTGAGCAAGCAACAGAGAGTCCTTTATTCTTTACGAGTCCAATTACCGTTCCCGGCTCATATGGGGTAGCCAAAGGTTCATTCTTGGTTTGATCAAGAGTCCCCCACACCGAAGTGATGGAAAGCTGGCGTCCTTCGAAGGTCGTTACGGCTCTCGGCCATGGGTTCAGGGCCCTCACTTTACAATGAATTGCTTCGACACTGCTATTCCAATCTATGTACGCATCGTCTTTGGATAACATCGGAGCATAAGTAGCAAGGTCATCTGATTGGATCTGCTCGACCACAGTCCCTGATATGATATGATCCAATACAGAGACTAACAACGGACCAGCACGTCGTGCGACTTCTTCCGAAAGACTTTGAGTAGTCTCATGTCCCTTAAGGTCCCATTGTTCCACCGCCAATATATTACCTGCATCTAGTTCGGCGGCAATTCTTTGAATGGTGATTCCCGTGCTCTTTTCTCCATTGAGTATGGTGTACTGTATCGGTGAACAGCCTCTGTAACATGGTAATAGTGAAGGATGGATATTTACAGATGCGACAGGAAACAGTGAAAGAAATTTTGGACCAAAGTAAAAACCACAGGCAAAAGAGACCAATACATCGGGTGCTAATCGTCGAATTTCATCACGAGCTTCTTTCAGCAATCGATCGTATTGAAGTACGGGAATAGATAGTTTCGCGGCTGCGATTTTCACAGGAGGGCTTTCAAGATGTCTGCCCCTCCCGGTAGGTTTATCGGGATTCGTTATTACGGCGACGACATCGCATACGGAGGCCAAGGCCTCCAATGCCCCTACGGCGATTTCCGGATTTCCGGCAAATACTACTTTCAGATCGCCCAATTTCATGTAAATGTCCTATTTCTTTTTCTTCTTCTTGTTATTGCGACGCTCATATGAGGCAATTAAAGCCTTACGGGATTCTTCGTCCATCCTATCGATAAACAACACACCCTCAAGGTGGTCATATTCATGTTGAATTACCCTAGCCAATAAACCTGAAGCTTCCAGCACGAAAGATTTACCGTTCACGTCTTGGGCTTGGACCGTTACTTTTGCCGGACGTGTAATATCGTAATACATTCCGGGAATACTCAAACACCCCTCTTCATGGGCGATGCTCTCGTGTGACATCTGTATGATTTCAGGATTGACAAACGCAATGCGTTCACCTTCTTTTCTGGTATCGACAACAAACAATCGTTTCGATACACCGACTTGCGGTGCGGCGAGCCCTACTCCATCAGCTTCAAGCATGGAGTCGAACATCGCATCGACCAGAATCGATAAAGCATTGTCAAATTGTGTTATCTTTTCGGCTTTGGTGCGAAGCACCTCGTCCCCTAATGTATATATATCTAACATATGCTCATCATAACGATAAAATGGTGGTACCGTCAACTTGGCTGTCATAGCATCTGGAGAGGATCGACATCGACTTCCAGATACACTCTCGACGGAGCTTTGTAATGGCTGTGAATCCAGCCTGCGACACGTAAGAGATTTGAAACATGATTCCCACGTAGAACCAGATGCTGACGCCAGTTTCCTGCAATTTTTTCCAAAGGACACGGAGCATACCCAACAATTTCCGGTAGCTCGGAAACAATCGCATGTGTTTGTTCCAGATGCGAGATCGCTGTAAGTGCGATTTGAGCGATTTTCTCTATCTCAATACGAGCTTTTTCCTTACTGGCCGATCGGACGGTAAAATTAATAAGACGTGAAAATGGTGGAAATCGGGCAGCTTTGCGTGCTGCCAATTCCTGATCATAGAACTGTTGGTGTTGACCACTTGTTGCAAAAGCCACCGCAGGGTTATCCGACCTGAATGTTTGGACAAGTACTTTCCCTTTGTTGTTAAAACGGCCTGCTCGTCCGCTCACTTGTACGATAAGTGAAAAGGCACGTTCTTGTGCTCTGAAATCGGGAAGGTTAAGAGAACTATCCGCATTGACGATGCCCACTAACTCAACCAATGGGAAATTCAATCCTTTTGCAACCATCTGCGTCCCCAGCAGGATATCGATCTTCCCCTGTTTAAAATCATCGAGAACAGATGCCATAATCCCTTTTTCATGCGCGATATCGGTATCGAGGCGAGCAATTGATGCGTATGGGAAGCTACTGCGTACTTCCTGTTCGACCATTTCGATTCCAAATCCTGAATAACCGACATCCACGGAAGAACACTCCGGACATACACTTATCGGTTGTTGCCTGTGACCGCAATAATGACATACCATCTTGTTCAGCTCTTTATGGAAGGTCAAGGCAACAGAACAATGGGGACAGGTCATCTCAAATCCGCAATATTTGCAATGGAAAAAATATGAAAAGCCACGGCGGTTTAGAAATAGAATCACCTGTTTCTTCCTCGAAAGAACTTCGTCCATCATACCAAGCAGCTTATGTGAAAGCGTCCTTTGTTCAGCTTGCATATTCACGATAGACACCGATGGAAGGACTCCTCCCGCGACTCGAGTAGACAAATCATGTCTCATCACTTGGCCTTCAACCATCATTTGCCAAGCCTCCAACGATGGAGTCGCACTTCCCATAAGCAATAACGCTCCGTGTATTGAAACCCGATATTGGGCTACCTGGCGGGCATGATACCTCGGAGTATTGCCCGCTTTATAAGAATTTTCATGCTCTTCATCGATGATGATCATTCCTAATCGATCGAACGGAGCAAATACGGCACTACGTGCTCCTATAGCCAAATCGACTTCGCCATTTTTAATCTTTCGCCATTCTGCGAGTCGTTGCGAAGGAGTTAGTCCGGAATGGAGGATAGCGACCCTCCCCTTGAATCTGTTGAGAACTTGGCCGGCCAACTGATGGGTCAGCGTAATTTCAGGGACCAGATAGATAACCTGTTTCTTCTGATCGATCACGTGTTGGGTGACTCTGAGAAACACTTCGCTTTTACCTGATCCTGTAATCCCGTAAAGATAATGCAAACTGCTTTGCCCATTGGTAATCAAATCTATCGCTTGTTTCTGTTCATTGCTTAAATCGGCATCTTCAATCTGTGAAAAATCATCCGCCAAGACAAATGGGGGAATACCTGCATCACGCCGTCCGCCCGGTATCATGGTCGAAAGAGCTTCTCCAGGACTACAGAGATAAAACTTACTCATCCAATACGCCAATCGGACTAAATCGCTCGAAAAAATCGGTTGTTTATCGATAAGTCGTTTGATAGGTTTTATTTCGAATGAAGTGTCGTGCATATGAGAAGCTACACCAACGATGTATGCGGTTACTTCGCGATTTCCAAATGGCACGATGCACCGCATGCCAATTTCAGCTTGTATGCCTTCGGGAACGTCATAGGTAAATTCTCTTGTCAATGGTGTGTTTAACAATACATGCACAAACATCGCATCACCTTGCTTTTCCAGGAAGCTCGATGTGTAATAAATTTGCAAGTCGTTTCAAGTCTTCCCATACGGGAGCTCTGAGAGATTGGTTGCGCAACACCGCACTCGGGTGATAGGTAACGATCAGGGGAACCGATTCATAACGGAACCATCGGTTACGTAGTTGATGCAATGTATCCGTGTTTCCGAGAAGATTATGGGCAGCTATCCTGCCAAGGCACAGAATCGCATGTGGCCGTATCAGTTCAATCTGACGTTTCAAATACGGCATGCAAGACGATACTTCATCACTTTCAGGATCTCTGTTCCCGGGAGGCCTGCATTTTACGATATTTGCGATATAAACGTTCTTATCACGCGAAAGACTGATCGAAGCGAGCCATCTGTCCAAATATTGGCCTGCTTTACCCACAAAAGGCTTTCCCGTGGCATCCTCATCCGCACCAGGGCCTTCGCCGATAACCATTACTTCAGCTGGGACAACTCCTTCTCCCACGACAGCGTTTCGTCGGGTTGTTGCAAGTTTACATCGTGTGCAGCCAGCGACCTTGAGCTCTAATTGGCTAAGAGAACAGCTAATAATTTCATCATCTTTATTGATAAAAGTGAGCGGCGAAAGTTTTTCTACGACGGAAGTCATGGTAGGCACTTGCCGGGCAGGTTCGTCCAGGACATAACTTTTCAAGTCCTCTTCTAACACCCATAATTCCTGCAATTTTTGTTCGAGCTCTTCAGCTGTCATTACCGGTTTGTCATTGATCATATGAAATCCTATAGAGATACAATCCCTCAGGGCCTGCGGTACGCCCTGCTTCGAATCGATCGCATGCTATGAGCCTACGCTTGAATTCTTCGACAGGATATCCTTTGGATGCGAATTGTAACATGGATCCGACCATTGATCGGACTTGATGCATCAGGTATGCATTGGCACATACTCGGTAAACCAATTGCATCCCGCCCCATTGGGATGGTTCCAGATAGAACTCTGAGATGTACACATCCCTGATCTTTGAATGACTTTGGTCGGCGCTTGCTGAAAAAGTAGAAAAATCGTGAGTTCCTATGATACAAGAAGCATAAGCATTGAGCACATCAAGCGGGGGAAATTGTCGGACACGTCCTACTCGATTCCGGTCGAAAGGTGTGTAATCCTTTTCTTCTTTGACGATATAACGGTATTCTCGGGAAGATGATGTGAATCGAGCATGAAAAGTTCCGTCGACTTCGCATGCATCGGTTATTCGAATAGCATGCGGTAGCAGTTGGTTGATGGCAACAGGGAATGCCTTGACGGGAACGCTTTGGTTTGCGATATCGAAATGGGCTATTTGCCCTATCGCGTGGACCTTCGCATCGGTCCTACCCGAACCTGAGACCGTAACCGGAGTTTTCAGAATCTTTTTCAGAGCCTTTTCAATCTCCTGCTGGACACTCGGAGCATCCTGTTGGCGTTGCCACCCGCTGAAGGAAGCCCCGTCATAGGATACCGTTATTCGTATTCGCCGATAGCCTGGAGCCAATGGAAATTCTGTGGGACGTTTCCAATCACTTCTTGCCATCACATTCCTCCAATCGTTCCAATATCACCATTGCTAACGCCATGTTTTTTTCATGCGTCAACGACAGGTGGATCTTCATTGACCTTGCATTAACATAATTCGCGGTTGCACCTTCGATACACAATTCAGGTTTTCCCGATTCTTCACTTTTAACGCATACTTCCGAAGGAATTACTTTTGTAAATCCAACTCCCAATGCTTTTGCAAATGCTTCCTTGGCTGCGAAACGCGAAGCATAATACTGAGCTTGCATTCGCTCATTGAGAGAACGTGCCTCGATTATCTCGTCAGGATGGAACAACCTGGAAATAACATGTGCGGATAATTTTTCCGGGTCCATCCTGTCAATTTGAACTGCATCGATACCGATGCCAAAAATATTTGCCATATGCTATAACGATATTCCACCCAAATCGACAACATCAGTCTGTGTCGCAACAGGTTTCGCAGTAAAGAATACCTTAAGGGATTCGGGATGTACTTTCAATACGATATTGCTCGAAATCGGATAATCGCTTTGAGAAAGCAACACCGGTGCTGATGCGACACCTTCAGCAGCTACAAGAGTAAAATCCACTTCTGCGGTAATATGTGAGGGCTCTATCAGGTGAACAGTTTGGTCTTTTCCGATAATTATTAGCGTAACGGTAGCTGGGATTGAACTGGCGGCATCATACATTTGCGGTAGGGTAACCTTAAGCGGAATATCTATTTCGCGACGAACTTCAGTGGTATAATTCACGACAAAGAAGAGGAATATAGCCATCACTGATGCTATGATTTTTACCGGCCAATTTTGCAGGAGAGCCTGCCATCCACTATTCCGTTTCATCGGTTGTGGCCTCCGCTATATCTTGTGGTGTTACATCATGATAACTTAATAAGGCAATCAGCATCCGCTTAACTGTCGCCGTATCCAAATCATAGTACAGATTGGCGTTATATGTGAGGCTGATAGCTCCTGTTTCCTCGGAAACCACCAATACGATCGCATCCGATTCCTCTGCCAATCCCAAGGCAGCCCTGTGACGGGTACCGAAACTTTTTTTTAAGTCTGTCTGTTCACTCAGTGGCAAATAACAACCAGCGGCAACAATCTTATTACCTTGGATGACCATCGCTCCATCGTGTAACGGAGTGTCATGATCAAACACCGTCAGTATCAACGCGGATGAAAGATCCGCATTGAGTTTTGTCCCTGAATCGATGATATTCTTGATCCCCAGGTGACGAATGAAAACGATCAATGCTCCTCTATTTTTTGAAACCAACACCGTACATGCATTTAAAATGCTGTCGATTTGCTCAGCAGTGGTTTGGACTCCCATCCTGAACAAACGGTTGCGGCCACTGAACATCTGGGTAAACGCACGGCGAAGTTCCGGTTGGTAAACGACACATATAAAAATGACCAATGGCACGGCCATATGCTTGAAAAGCCATAATAAGGTATTCAAACGAGCGACATAAGCAATACTATAGACGGTCAAAAGGATAAATACTATTTTGAAAATTTGCTGGGCTTTGGTCTGGGCAACTGCCATGTAAAAGCGATAAAAGACATAACTGAGCAATCCGATTTCAATAATCGGACCGAGTACGCTCCATATTTTCGCCAATACTTCGACGAACATCAGTTCAGTTCCTCCCCCGCTCTTACTCTACCGGCAGCCAATCCAATGTCCTCTGGACAGCTTTATTCCAGAATGTAATCTTTTCTTTCCGCACATCGTCATCCATAGCCGGAATCCATCGTGATTTTTCTTTCCAATGGACCTTCAACTCTTCAAATGTATTCCAGAAACCAACTGAAAGTCCAGCAGCATAAGCAGCCCCCAATGCAGTTGTTTCAACAACTTGAGGCCTAATCACAGGGATACCCAACAAATCTGCCTGGAACTCCATAAGCGGCCTGCTATTCGTTAATCCCCCATCAACCTTAAGCACACTCATCTTGATATTTGAATCAGCTTCCATCGCATCAAAAATATCTTTTGCTTGGAATGCAGTGGATTCGAGGGCTGCTCGGCAGATGTGGGCGGCATTAGCATAACCGGTAAGGCCGGCTATTACTCCTCGCGCATCACTTCTCCAATAGGGCGCGAACAACCCGCTGAAAGCCGGGACGATATATACTCCTCCGCAGTCGGGAACCGACTCGGCCAGCACATCGACTTCGGGTGCACTTTTTACGATTTTGAGATTGTCACGTACCCATTGCACCAATGACCCGGCTACCGCAATCGATCCTTCCAGGGCATACGTCGCCGGTTGTCCCGAAACTTGATACGCTATTGTCGAAAGAAGGCCTCTGTTGGAATAACTCAAAGCAGTTCCCGTGTTGACCAGCATGAAACATCCGGTACCATAGGTGCTTTTACCTTCACCAGCATGAAAACAAGCTTGGCCAAATAACGCTGCTTGCTGGTCCCCTAATATTCCACACACCGGAACTTCCCCCATCAACGGTCCCGATGCCAGTGTCTTTCCGTAGACTTCTCCGATCGATGCGACAATCTTTGGAAGAGCTTTTTCTGGAATACCAAACGCTTGGAGCATTTGATGGTCCCATTGGCAAGTCTTGATATCCATAAGCATGTAACGACTGGCGTTGGTAACATCGGTAACTACCACTCCACCCTGACGGCCACCGGTAAGATTCCACACCAGCCAAGAATCGATAGTACCGAAGACCACCGTTCCTTCTTCTGCTGCTTCACGCAATCCATCTACATGATCAAGCATCCAAGCAATCTTGCTCGCTGAGAAATAAGGGCTGTGGATCAAACCAGTTATATTGCGAAGCGTATCCGCATCGAGAGTCTTTTTGACTTGTTCGATGATTGCACTTCCTCTCAAGTCTTGCCATACGATGGCATTGTGCCAGACCATTCCGGTTTTTGGTTCCCACGCGATTATGGTTTCCCGCTGATTCGTTATTCCGATCGCCGCGATATCTTTTGCGGTCGCACGTACTTTACGCATCGCTTCTACTATGACAAAGATACTGTTATCCCATATTTCTCTCGGATCATGTTCTACCCAGCCGGGTTGCACATAGATTTGGCGATGCTCAACCTGATGCGAAGCCCGTATCGTTCCCGATTGGTCGAACAATATGAACCTGGTACTGGTAGTTCCCTGGTCCAATGCACCGACATACTTCACTTTTCTTCCTCCAAACACTTGTTACGATGTATAAGTATATCGGAGAAGTACTATACTGACCACAGTTATTTAGACGATAACTGAACAGACAATCCCGGTGATGATATGCTATACTCATCCGGCAAGGAGCCAGGTATGACACTGAGAGAAATCGTGGAAACTGTTAATGCGACTGTTTTATGTGGTGAAGAGAACTTAGATCGTGAAGTTGAATCGGGATTCGCTTCCGATTTGATGAGCGATGTGCTCACGTTGCTGACCGATAACATATTACTCATTACCGGTTTGTCAAATAATCAAGCCATCCGTACCGCGGAAATGTCTGACATCCAACAGATATTATTTGTTCGCAATAAAGTTCCTACCAAAACCATGCTGGATCTGGCTCGTTCACAACAGATATCCGTATTGGTCACATCCTACTCGATGTTTAAATCAAGTGGATTATTATTCGCCAAAGGGCTCAAACCCGTTTACTAGGAGGCGTAAGCCCATGAGGCTCACCTATGTGGTAACACCTGGTGATTTTGCTAATGCCGGTAAAATTTCCAGCAGTGTAAAATCATTGTTGAAACAACTGAACATTCCCCCTGGCGATATCAAGCGAATCATCGTCGCCTTATACGAAGCTGAAGTAAATATGGTGGCTCATTCGTATGGAGGTGAAATTACTTGTGACATCGAGGCCGAACAGGCATTGGTGGAAGCCTTGGATGTGGGACCGGGCATACCCGATGTCGGTTTGGCGATGACCGAGGGATGGTCAACCGCGACATCAGAAATCCGCGAGTTGGGATTCGGTGCGGGAATGGGATTGCCGAATATCAAAAAACATACCGATGAATTGGAAATTGTCTCAGGAAAGGACAGTCCGACTAAAATCAGCATGAAGTTCTACTATCGTGGAGGTCCTTCGTGATAAAAATGGAATCTGCATTCCACCACACACTAGTTGTCAGAACCGAGCTCTGCCAGGGATGCACGCATTGCATGAAACGATGCCCGACAGAAGCGATCCGTATCGAAGGCGGCAAAGCCCATGTGAATGGAGAACGGTGTATCGACTGTGGACAATGTATGGCTGTATGTCCTCACAATGCCATTGAATTAGAGCAAAGCGATCTCCAGCACATCTTTCGATATCAACGGAGGGTGGCAATCATTCCTGCCATGCTATTCGGACAATTCGAAGATAAGGTCGGTTGCGATGCAATCATGAATGCGATTTACGCCATTGGATTTACCGATGTGCACATCGCTGAATTCGGTGTAGATATCTTAAAAACCCTCGGGGGTAAGATAAGTGTATATTCTGATAACAACCCGGTTATCTCAAGCTATTGTCCGGCTGTTGTCCGATTGATCCAGATTTCGTTTCCAGCACTGTTGGGAAATGTGAACTTAATGCGGACTCCCGCTCAATTGGCTGCTCTTTTTTGTCGTCTCGAATTGGAAGAATCAAAGATTCCATCCGAAGAGATCGGTATATTCTACATCACTCCCTGCGCGGCAAAATATGCCCAAATCAAATCTCCTTTATCCGCTGACGAAGGGATCATCCAAGGCGGTATCAATCTCGATTCATTGTACAATCTCATCAATGCTGAATTAACCAAATCAAAGAGGGACCAGAGAAGCAAGGAAGATTATAGCAGTTTACCTCCCATAACTTCTCATTCGATGCTGTGGGGGCTGGCCAAGGGCGAAAGTGCCGACATGCCGGGAAGAACCCTGGCAATCGATGAAATTCACAACGTAATAGAATTTCTGGAAATGCTTGAAGAAGAGACGACGGGGAATTTGGATTTCCTAGAACTTCGGGCTTGCGATACCGGTTGCACAGGTGGAATCTTGGCAACCCGGAACCGGTTCCTCGCTACCGAACGCTTATTGCATATAGCTGAGTCATTACCAAAAGAAATCGACGTTGAAATTGCAAAAAGGATTTTATATCAAAAAGATGCTATGATCCGCAAACTCAAAGGCGAACGCATTTTTGCCAAACATTCCATGAGACTGGACAACGATGTTGAAAACGCCATCCGAAAGATGGAACGAGTCCAGAGTATTGTAAAAAGCCTTCCGGGAATTGATTGCGGACTATGCGGTTCGCCTACTTGCAGGGCGCTGGCAGAAGATATCGTTAAGCTTCAAGCCAGCATTCGTCAATGCGTGGTCTTAAAATTGAAACGTCCTGACACCCCAAATTCCCTTGGGCGTATTTGGGGTGAGAAACCTCCCTCACAACGGTAACTTGAAAGGTTTTACCGCAGTCCATTTTTGAGATTGAGCCTCCTTGTCGATCACTGCTGGTCCGGCAAGCACCACAGTAGATGAAAATTGCCTAGCTTCTTCGAGTAAGGCTATCGCTGCTTGCCTCATATCGTCAGAAGTGGCATTCAAGATCCAAGATCGGCGTTGTTTCCGGTACTCGTCACTGATACCATACAATGCCCGCCTGAAAGAAGTCATCGCTGCTTCTTTGGGATAAAGCGGTTTCAACTCGCGCCCAACGATAGAAATGATAGCTTGTTCAATAAGGTTCAAATCGATTCCATGTTCGGCTACGAGTTCGAGTACTTGTATAAAGTCATTCAGCGTACCATCAATTCGCGGATCACGGTAACTGGAGAATACGAACAGCCGTTCGAGTAAATCATTTGAAGCACTCACCCCGTAAGCTCCACCGATCCCACGAACACGTTCCCAAAGTTGGTTCGTTGTCAGCAAGTACCCCAACACCATTTGATGGGCTTGTTTAGGATCCATCGGATCTGCAGATTTAAGCACCATCGCACTGTAACTTACCGCTGCGGGAATCTTAAATAATTCTATATGATGGTGTTCTTTTGGAAACGGAATATTCATAGCTTTACCATAATCTTCCGGATGTGCAGATGAACGACAAGGAATCGAAGCGACATATTTCTCCATCACAGAAATTCCATCGGTATAAAACGGCTCGTTGGTACAAAGATGGAGAATTAATTTTGATCTGTCGATGATTTTCTCATACAAATGCCGCAATATTATAGCAATCCTTCCGACTGTTTGCCGATCGGCAAGATCCAATGAAGCCAGATGCAACCATTGTGAGATCCCATTCCATTTTTCGTTCTGCGACAAGATCGGAGAATAGACCGAACAAGCCCTTTGTGCTGCATAAGTGTGTCCTGATGATATTGCATTAGCTTCATAAGAAGAAATCAGATCATTAATGACTGCGACAATCCTCTCCGTATCATCGACATTCGCATGAACAAGAATATCTGAGAGCAAAGCGACTGCTTTGGGAAAGTCGGATCCGAGACACTTCATCCTGAATACGAAAGCTGACATCGCTGATGTTTCTGAATCGAGCATCGATGATGTTTCAAGATAAAAATATAACGCACCGGTGAGGTTGCGGATTTGCATGGCGACCTTATCATAAGACAGGTCGTTCACCCCGGTCATATGAAGCAATCGGGTAAGCACCGGTAAGAATAGATGGTCTTCTTCAGAGAGGTCATTGAGATAAAACAATCCGTCAACATACACAATGTCGTTGGTATGCATTGATTGCCGATACAGGGGAACTGAATCCAAAAGCATCTTATCCTGGGGAAGAATTCGAATATCCTTCGGCAGATCATCCACAGTCAAGCGTGGAATGGTTGCCAACGCTTGAGGCGTATCCCTTAATTTTTCAAACTCTTCAAAGCATACAGTATCTGCTTCAATCTGTTCCAAGGTCCCGCGTTCCATTGTTGTCCTGATTTCATCGATTCGCTTCTGAACCATCTCTTCTTGATTCTTCAGGTGATTGGAATCGGGTATCACTGTTAACAGACAACGATGGGGATTGTCCAAAAGATGTTCTTGAATCCATTGCTCGAAATAACCTTGCCCATCGGC
This sequence comes from Spirochaetales bacterium, assembly GCA_012523305.1. GTDB lineage: Bacteria > Spirochaetota > Spirochaetia > Sphaerochaetales > Sphaerochaetaceae > JAAYDK01. Next base: position 17,856 of record JAAYIV010000108.1, on the reverse strand, counting down.
ATGCCTGTTCACCAGTTCTTTCAATGTTTCAAGCGGTTTGCGGATGTGGATCGTTGTGTGAGGCGCATACCCCTGAATCCACCCTCTCAAGCATCTGTTGAAGGCATTCATACCGACTGGGGCATCACCGGAGATTTCACGCATGTTGAATTCATGGCGTTTGACAGCATTGGTCACCAGTTGAGTGTCAATACCATTTTCAACCAAATCCTTAAGTGTGGAAAGCACGAGGTCCTGGGCTTTTTCGGCATCTTTCGGATCAATACCTTTGAATCCAACCGTGAAAGGTAGCTGACGGAATCCAGTATCCATCCCGCTTGCGTCCGAGACATCGCGGGATATATGCGAATCTATGATTGCTTTGTAAAGAGGAGCACCCGGATTCCCAAGCAAGATATCGGTCAACACCGAAAGAGTAACGGTCTGTACGGGATCTTCCAATAAGGTTGTTGCCCAACTAATGGTCACCGAAGCATCGTTTCCATCGTCTTCATTGTCGGCAGGACTTGTGACGACCATTGTTTTTGGTTTTGTCCATCGTTTGGCCAGCGGCGAAGGACCGGCACCGCTAATAGCTGAATAATCAGCAAGATATAATTTGTCCAACGACGCCAGGATACTTTCAATATCAATATTCCCATACACGAAAAGTCGACAATTGGACGGATGATAATAGGTCCCATAATACGACACGAACTGTCGGTAATCTAGTTTTACTATTTCTTGGGGAATCCCGCCGGAATCATAAAAGTATGGAGTATCGGGATACAGATTGCGAATGCTCTGCCGTACGACGATCGAATCATGATCCGACATCTCTCCTTTCATCTCATTGTACACTACTCCATCGAAGCGAATGGTACCATCCTCATCTTTTACAAGACGTACTCCTTCCTGCCAAAAAGTCTCTTTACGCAACAACGGATTGAATACAGCGTCGCTATACACCTTGAAAAGATTCATGAAATCTTTCGGTAGTACCGAAGAAGCCGGATAGACCGTATAATCGGGACCGGTCATCGCATTCATAAACGTATTCACACTTCCTTTCAATAAAGCCATGAAAGGATCTTTAACAGGAAATAACTTTGATCCAGCGAGAATACAATGTTCAATAATATGGGGAACACCGCTATCATTAAGCGGCGGAGTTTTAAAAATATAGCCAAAAAGGCACTCTGCGTCATTATTGGCCACATGGTATAATTCCAAATTGGTTGTCCGATGCCTGAATGTATAACCCAAACCATCATAATCCTCGAGGACATCTGTTGATTGCAGTACGAAACCGTGCATCTCAAGACCATCACTCAGAGGTACTTTCTTTTGCTGTAGTCCAGAATCCTCAGTACTCATTTGGACCTCCTGTCAAAATGACAATTGATGACCTTAGCACGACAATCGACGATTGACAACCCTATCGCATCTTGCGTACCTTTACAAAACAGGAGGAATATTATGTATTACATCGGTGCGCATGTAAGTGCGGCTGGCGGTGCCCATATGGCTGTTGAAAATGCACGTGCCATCGGGGCTAATGCCTTTGCCCTGTTTACGAAGAACCAAAAGCAATGGAAAGCCTCCCCGCTGACCACTGAAGATATCGCATTATTTTCCAAAGCCATGAAAGATGCAGGGTTTTCAGCTGGACAAGTCCTCCCTCACGACGGCTACCTGATTAATATGGGAAATCCAGATCCTCAAAAACGGCGCATCAGCGTTGATTCATTCATCGGTGAAATGCAGAGGGTACGACAATTGGGATTGGATAGATTGAATTTCCATCCGGGAGCGCACCTGAACCAGATCGATCCAGTAACATCGATGCATCTGATTTCCGAGGGAATCGACGAAGCTTTGGACCAGATTGAAGGAGTGTATGCTGTAATAGAAACCACAGCAGGCCAAGGATCTGCATTAGGGAGATCGTTTGAAGAAATCGCAACGATAATCGAAGGTTGCGCACACAAAGATCGTATAGGCGTTTGCATCGACACATGCCATATTTTTGCAGCCGGATATGAAATCAGCACAGAAGAAAATTTCCAAAAAGTAATGCAACAATTCGATAGTATCCTTGGTTTTGATGTGTTGATGGGAATGCATTTAAATGATGCAAAAAGCAACTATTCAAGTAATGTGGATCGTCACGCTCCGTTGGGAGACGGCACGTTAGGCCTGGCACCGTTCAAGGTGATGATGAATGACAAACGCTTTGAGAATATCCCGTTGATCTTGGAAACAACTGATCCAAACCGATGGGAAGATGAAATACGGCTATTAAGAAGTTTTACACATCATTAACGGAGAGCACACCATGAACACGTCCTTTTTCAAAAGTTTAGAAAAGCCCTTGATATTTGGTCACCGCGGATATTCTGAAATCGCCCCGGAAAATACGATGGCTGCCTTCAAGCTTTGCGCAGACCACAAAGTCGATGGAATCGAACTTGACGTCCACCAATGTAAAACAGGAGAAATTGTTGTAATCCACGACCATACGCTCACCAGATTGGCAGGTGTGGAAAAAGTTGTCGAAGAATGCACATTGGATTATCTGAAATCACTCGATGTCGGCAGCCATAAAAACCCACGGTTTTCCAATGAACGTATTCTCTTGTTGGATGAATTGTTCGATGCATTTGGCTCGTTGTTCTATTATGATGTTGAATTGAAGGAGAAGCATAAATCGGATACCCACTTAGCCCGAAAAGTATTCAATATAATAGAAAGACATAATCTTTCCGAACGGTGTCTCGTCTCTTCATTCAACCCGTTTGCCATGAGATATTTTAACCAGGTATCTCATCAAAAACTTCCGAGTGCAATCATTTACAGCGACACCGAGGATGTACCTAAAATATTGAGACATGGCTGGGGTCGCCATATTGCAAAGGCCAATGTGTTGAAACCGCATCACGAGCTTGTAAATGATTCAATGATAAATTTTTTTAAGAGAAGAAAGGGATATGCAATTTCAACTTGGACGGTGAATGACCTTGATGAGGCCAAGCGCTTGGTTTCTCTGCATGTTGAAGGACTCATTGGTAACGATCCAGTGCTTTTACAAAAAGCTCTCTGATAGTTAACGATAGAATTCCCAAGCAAGCAGCGATGCCCCTATCTGCCCAAATTGTGAGAAAGCTTTTGCAGTAGCCTCTTCCATGGAAACTCCTCTTCCGATCGCAGTTACCGGGCCGGTTGATCGAATCGATGTGAACGCGGGCATGCGTATTAAAGAAATTTCACCTGAAACACTCACCGTGTGTTCTTCGCCAGTTATGGCTGTGTTTGATATTCCGACTCTCCCAATCACCAATATTTGAGCTTGCGGGAATCTTTGGCGTATCGAATCATAAAAATCATCGTCATCCACATCAGCATATTGAATAGCTGAAATGATATTTACCCCATTACCAGCATAATATGAGAGAAATGTGTTATGGGCATACGCCGAAGTTAACAATTCTCCCTGTAAAGAATATTCCATGACAGCTCCAACAATTCCAAGGCTTGATAATCGGGAAATTCTTTGGTAGTTGAGAGAAATTGATTTCTCCATGATTATCGTCCGCATTCGCTGTACAAAATCGGTATCTACGAGTTCAAAAGCACTTAAGGCACTTTCGAGATCAATGGAAAATACCAATGTCCCGTTGCCGACCAACCCGGGATTGCCCGGGCTATATGTATTCTGGCCTTCCTCATTTGTGAAAAAGGACTCTTGGTCCTCATATGGATTACCCACCCCGTCAATAGCCATAAACGAGGCAATCATGGGGGCTTTTTGAACACGGGGAGCCAAACGCCCCGTACCTCTTCTCATCATGATGGTTGCTGAGGGAATAGACCCGTCAGAACGAACAAATTCCATAGTTATTCGAGTGAGAATACGTTCAATCTGGATGAGAAAGCTCTTGTACTGGGTTTCACCGCGATCAGATTCTATCTTGGATGCGATCATCGCAGCTTCAAAATAGTTCAACGCTGCTTCAAGATCTCGATTTCCCCTAAATGCTGCGGCAGCTTGTCTTTCCAATGCATCTATACGAGCTTGTTGTTCTTCCAAAATCTGAAGAGCGTCTGATTTTGCTTGTTCCAGTAATTCTTTATCTGCGACAACCAATAAATAATATTCTGTCTGAGATCTGACCCTTAAAGAAAATTCTTGGGTCAGACGCATGTTAAAACGTTCAATTCTACTTTCGGTCGCTAATTGACGAACTGAAGATTCATCTATCTCTTCACCTATATAGGTTCCTAATTGATTCAGAACCGATTCTATGGCGTCTTGACGAGCGATCCCCTCCGTTCCGCCTACGCCTTTACCTACGAAAGCCATTTGATCTCTGCCAACTTGCGGTTCGTACACCCACACAGGAACTCCTTCCACGTTTGAACGAACCAACGAGCTTAGGGATGAGCACCCTTGGAACATTACGATAGCTAGAAAAAGCATAATCAGGATAATTTTTTTTCTACTCAACTTTTTTACCATATGAATCCTATTGACGGAGAGATGGAAAATCCACTGAGATCTGAAGCATGAACACTGAAGATCCCTGAATCATACGATACTTGATAAGCATACGAAGCTTCAAACATCCAGTACATGTTTTCTGTACATTGGTGGGTAAATGAGAGTTCCCCTTGTGCTCCATAGATCATCCGTACCCTATTTTGACTGCCAAACGTCACTCCAGCCGAAGCAATCATAGAAAAACCAAAAGAACAATTTGCAAAAAACCCCTGCCTTGCACCAAACACATACGAACATGGAATCGTAGTTCCAATACCAACACCAAGACTTGCATCAAATCGTGATAGATTGAATGTCGTTCCGACTTGAGTTGATCCCAGAATTCGCAATGGGTAGAATTTGGTCGAACGTGAAACCGTTGCTTCCAGGCTAATTGTGTTAATCGACACTGGAATTGAAAAAGACCAACGCCAAGGAGAGATTTTTTTCCCGATTTCCATCGAAGGCAATAATAAGCGTTTCGACCATATATGATGCAGCTCAAATGCTTCGCTTGTTCCATCTTCAACCACATATTTTGCAGACACCGCCACTTGCCCCAACTGAGTTTGCTGATAATCCTCTATCGCATAGACGTGCCCGACAGAAAACGTATCTTTCGGTACCACGGTAGAGAACGTCCCGTCATGTTCATATTGGATGAGTGACATGTGTTCCGATACTTCCGATAATGCAAGCAAATTATGTTGCATTTGTTCGATTATATCATCCGACAACTTCTTTGATGTGACATCCGGTATGGCAATGGTGGTAGATACAACTTTTTTACCATGTTCGATTTCAACAGTAAGTACAAACGATCCGGGACCAATTTCCTGGAAATCCGTTAAAGTCACTTTAAGTGAACCATCGGCTATTCGTGGTCTCCATCCCAGTAGTTTTTCAATCGCTATTTGAAAAGATGCGACAAGCCCATCTGAATAATTTTTGGCTGCTAGTGTTTTATCAACTATGAGAAGGTATGAATCTGACACGGCCTCCGCAGCGCTAAGCTGAAGTGGCAGTGCCAGACAGAGCATGAGAAGTATTATGCTGACAGTCAGTCTCAAATACTCACTCCTTTCCAATATGCGATAATTTGTTCAACCAATTGTGCAGCTGTTTCCATCGTTGACAAAGCAGCCCACTCAAATCGACTGTGATAGTTATGTCCGCCGGTGAACAGATTGGGAGCAGGGATTCCAAGTTCAGCCAAGCGAGCTCCGTCAGTACCACCGCGAATTACTTTCTCCTCGAGTTCAAGCTGGAGTTTTTCAGCTCCGACAAAAATTGCTTCCATCACTTCAGGGTGTTTCTTTATTTCATTATACATATTCCGATAGACTATTTTGTCATTTATTTCTACCTTACCACCTAGATATACCATTTCTACCGTTTTCGCCAACTGTTTTAAAGTATCAATCCTCTGTTGTAACCTATCGATATCGAAATCTCTCAAATACACAATGAGATGTGTTTTTTCAGCAGTGCCATGAATTTCATGAGCACAATAGTAACCATAACGACCATCGGTTGCCTCAGGACTTTCGGCCTGTGGTAAAGAAGCAATGAACAGCGTTGCCATGGTAACGCTGTTAACCATTTTACCTCTGGCAGCCCCAAGATGAAACGGAACCCCGTGAAAGTCTATCTCTACGGTAGCTGCGTTGAAACACTCTGCTTCCACCATCCCAAGACGGTCACCATCTAACGTATAGCAACACTTACTCCTACATGTATCAATCGGGAAAAAATCCATTCCTGATCCGGTCTCTTCGTCAGTCGTAATGATTAATTCAATTTCACCGTGTTTGATATCCGGATTCTGAGAAAGCTTTCTCGCCACTGCCATGATGATTGCCAGCCCGGCCTTGTCATCTGCTCCCAACAAAGTCGTACCATCAGTAGTGATGATTGTTTGGCCGACATATCGCTGTAGTTCCGGATTATCAGAAACTGATAAGACGAACTCATCATTCAGTTGGATGTCTTTACCATCATAACATTCAATCACTCGTGGTTTCACATGATTGCCCATAACGTCGTCAGCAGTATCCACATGTGCCATAAATCCAATAGTAGGACATTGTTTCCCCTCAGAAAGATTTGAGGGCAAACGAGCAATAATGTATCCGTTAGGATCGAGATACACATCATTCAGACCAAATTCACGAAGTTCTTTTTCAACCATATTGATAAGGTCCATCTGGCCGGCTGTCGTCGGTCTACGATCCGTGATGTGGGGGTTGCTCATCGTATCGACTCTAACATACCGTAAAAACCGATCCAATAAATCTGCAACAAAAGGTGAATATTCCATGATGACTCCTGGTATTTAAATTTATTCCTATCGTCGCATTATTTCATATTCATTTCCCAAATACAATGCCATTCCCGTATGATAAACATCCCGGTCACGCATTAAAATTATATTTTTTCAACATAGGCTTGACCATATCGATCACTTGATAAATTGCGAACACTGCGATAATCAAACCGGTCACAACCGGTCCTTTAGTCATGGTCTTGCCAACCGTCATCATTGAAGATGCGAGAGCATAGGCTGCGACAGGATCGGTCGTGACATCCGTAACCCATTCCTGAAACGATCCTGCCATGGAATCCTGTCCATATTTATAATAGCGGTAGATTGACAAGATTGATGTTGCGACAATCCCTGCGGCAACCGATACCGCTGCGGCTGCGGTGACTTTTCCCCAGAATATTATTTTGGGAATACATGCATAGGTGATTCCAGCGACCAGTAACACAATTGTCTTGGTCACCAATTTCTGTAAATCTCTTAAAAAAGGAGCACGTTGATTCGGAGGCAACGTCCTGCTGTATGCTATTGCGTCATCTTGCATCGAACGCTCTATCGATTGTACTTGCTCAGATAGGTGATCGAATGATTCCGCATCAATTAATTGTTCAGCACACGCAAGGACTTCCTGAGCCGAATTCCCATATGCTATCTGATGACATAAAGCTGCATATTGGTAACCGTGCTCTTCTTCCAATGACAGGCGAACTATTTCTTCTGATTCAAGATTCCTCCACGATATACTTCCTCTTGAAGCACAATCTTGATCCAATTCTTCAGCCAATTGTTCTGATACAACCTCCCACTGTTCATCGATTACCCTTGCGACTTCGGGAATCAAGCGTTTTTCTCCAATTATTGCATTTGGCGTATTATCCCAGTACATGCTACAGCCGAGCATTGAGAAGATTAGCACCATGCAGATTACCTGTTCACCTGCCATACAAATTTTTTTCCTCATGATTCGATACCCTCCTCTATCTTTGAAGCTTCACTTTGGCAAATCTGAAGTTGAGAAAGACACGAATGTCCACCCAAAACGCAACCTGAAACGAAACCGTGAGTATGTAGGTACAAGGGCATGGATATACGACCAACTATCTTCAAAGGAATCTGAGGGATCGGTAAAGACAATCAAGGGTTCAATCCGAAATTTGTCCATTAACTGGTAGGTATAGCCAAATGATATGCTGTTCAAATAATGAACACGCTCTTGTGGGACTGAATTTCCGACAAACAGGCACATATGAGCCAAAGAAACTCCGATAAACGGACCGGTTCCCCATGGATGATACTTGAGCTCAAGCAAGAGCTCCAATAGCTGTTCATGCCCACCTTGGCGATCGAGTATGTAGGTACAAGGTAGTTCAATCTCGACTCCAGGTGCTATCGACACACCGATACCGGCTTGTATGCTCAGATGAGGTGACCACAGAGCATCTACAATTCCCGAATCGATGAAGGTCCACAATGAACAGTCTTCCTGCTGTTCCAGCTGGTTAGAATGAATTGGTAATAAAAAAACGCATAACAACACAATCAGGATTGCTGTTGATTTCACCGTTCCCCCCTGTCAGCTTTTTGCCAAACTGTGTGTGAACGGTACACGTTGAGATTGTGTGATTCAACTTACTATTTATGCTAGCCCGACAAGGTGATTATTCTTCGGTGTTCCATCCTAATGCTTCGATCATAACGGGTTTGAGCCGTCTTGCTTGTATTGAAACAAAGCTTGCTTGATCATTTTTATCTAATTCAAGTACAAAACCGTTTCGCCAACCAACGACCTTTGCAAAAGAGATCGCAGTAATTCTATCGATGGGATAATCCCAAACAGAAACAAATGAAACCGGTTTGCCCTTATCTTTCTTTCGTTGGATAAGAGAGATTTGATTACCAGCGATCACTAGACGGCCACGTACAAGATCTTCACTTGTTGCCGGTGGAACTTTTGCACAGAATAGAGAGAACCTGATCGGACCGGCAATAACTTCGGCGGCTTTTTCCAAGCTGACCCAATAGGAGACAAACCAATAAACCACCAAAAGAATGAGAATCCCGAGAAACATGGACCAATACAGAAAAGTAGAAATCGTTTCTTGAGGGATAAACACCGCCAATCCAAATAATACTAATATTAATACGCTGAGTAATCTCTTCATATGACCGGATAATATCAAAATGACTCTTAGTTGTCGACTCTTCATTTTGATAGCTTGTCCAATTGAAATGTTTTCGTTATCCTTTCGTTCATGCACTCAATTCCTGTATTTCCAGAAACAGTTCCGTTGGAACTTGAACATACGCCTATTCTTCAACCATTTCTCCTTGCCAATCGTGATGGAATTTCAGAATTGTCCATGGCATCGCTTTTCCCATTCACGGCAAAGCGAGCTTATCATGTTTTTTCTTACTTAGATGAACAAAAGAATCTATGCTTTGGCTTTACTGGAAAAAATGTAACGGAAAATGGAATAGAAACTTATGCATTTTTACCAGCAGGTTATCCTGGTCCTATGGTTGCAGAGAGGCTTTTTGCGTCATGTAATGAGATAAATACGATTTCTCAGGCAGCTTATCAAAGCTGGAGCAAGGGACTCGCTACGAATCACACCGAACTTGAAATTGTTGAAGACCGTGATAATGCCGATTACCTATACGATCGCCAAAGTCTTGTCGATCTGGTCGGCCAAGCTCTACATAAGAAACTAGCTCATGCTCAGAAGTTCGCGGAAGACCACCCGGAAAGAATTCTGGTACCATCAGGGATATGCGATCCTGAAGATATGATGAGCGTGTTACATGCATGGGCTGAAGGCAAAGTTAACGCTGAAGATGTAAAATCGACCGAATTAGCAATCAGATATCAAAATGAACTCTCGATGGAAGGAGCGGTTCTCTATACGAACAACACCCCGGTAGCCTTTACCTTGGGAGAGTATGACGGACCCCACCGCTTTATTATCCATATTGAAAAAGCCTTGGTTGGCTACAGAGGCGTATACCAATACATCAATCGTGCTTTTGCTGCGAGCTTACCCGACTCAGTCGTTGAAATTAATCGTGAACAAGATCTGGGCATCCCAGGGCTTCGTCAAGCCAAACTCACATATAAGCCAAAAGACTTTGTTCTTAAATATCATATCCGCATACAGTCAAATTAGCCTTTCGACTTCGCTTTGAAGCAATACCTTGTACGGCTGTGGTCCAATGGTCGGAGGTTATTATGAAAAGGCTATTGATATTTTCACTTATTTTGGTGGTATGTATTGTCATCGGTTGTGAATATCCTGTTGATACCGCGACATTACAGGTACATCTGACTAGTCCATTGCAAACAAAAGATTCTAGGACAATAGTACCTGATGGAGAATCTTTGACAATCCACTCGTATGCTATCGAAGGTTCAGGACCCAACGATAAGACTTTTTCAATCACGACACTTTCATCGCAAGTCCTGATCGAAGGATTGGTGTTTGGAACTTGGGATATCAGTTCCACGGCTTTCAATGCTCAAGGAACGCCATTGGTCACGGGTTCCGTTTCACATCATTTGACAACTACTTCAACTCAAGTGGACTTAGATCTTGATACACTTGTCGGAAATGGAATGATCGATATCACCTTCAACTGGGGAGATTCGACATTCACAGGAATTGTATTGGATGTATATATCACCGACCAGGGTGGTGTCGAAACAAAAGTGACTAGCGGGCTTACTATCGATACGCCGGCAGCAATCGCTTCTTTTGAAGCGGTAAAACCCGCAGGATCTTATGAATTGCGATACGAATTGTTCTCAAATGCCATAAAAATCGGTGGTGGAACCGAAGCATTGCGTATAATAAAGGATGCAACTACTTCAGGAATTATCCAAATTTCTATGGATAAACAATCACCGTCATCACAAGGATTGAATATTAACAGCTTGATTACAACGCCAGTCGAAGGGACTATTTCAGGACTTGATAATTCCATATTGCCCAATACTCCCGTTACCGCTACGTTCAATCATTTAAAAGGTGGAGGTACGACTGACATTGATGTGCGGTGGTATCTCGATGGCAAACTCATCGGATCGGGAAAGACAGTTGAATTCTCAACCTATACGGGAATACATCGACTTGATGCTGTAGCCAAGACCGCACTAGCGGGGAGTATGGGTTCTGTAAGCCTCCCTTTTTCCGTATCTGTTGATGGTAATAGGGGAATACCCGTCATTCTTGAGACTATACGTCAAGGTGATTATGATGACAGGTCCAACCAATTTGCCCTCAACCAAGCGAGTGATTGTATTTTCTTGAGAGATGGGAAAATCTTGGTAGCAAGTAATAATGCTCTCCAACTGTGCGAAGTCGTACGTGACAAGCTACAAGTCGTGTCGACTTTTACTGATAGTGGAGCTACTTCAAATCCGGAAATCGAGTCCTATCCTGTCTACGGAGTCAAATGGTTAGCAGCTGATTTGTTCGATGATATCGTAGTGACAGTCAGTCCAGCAAAGAAAACTATCGTGATCTATAGATACGACGCATCTTCGAATAATCTGATTAAATTGGATTATCGAGTTTCTAATTCGGAAACCGATGAATTTTGGGAATCCATGAGCAATCCGGTTGTCGATCCGATCTATAACTATATCTATTTTCTGGACCCTTACGAAAGCTGGATAGTATATTACTCGTATGATCTTACAGGGATGACTTACATCGGAGCAACCTTTTTAGATTATTCAGAGGAATTTGATTCTCCTAATCAATTTTCCATCAGTTCTGACGACCAACGCACCGTATTCGTCACGCCGATGACAAACTCATTCCATATCATGAAAAATACCATCGGTTCGCTATATGACAACCCTGAGCCTTGTTTGGAATTTGCCACATCCATCCCTGATGGGAGTACCGCGAGTCTTCAAGGAGCGAAAATCATGTTTCAGCATCTCTATACCTTTGAAGCAGGAGGTATTGGACATTACCTCAAAGACAATTCTGAATTGATATGGAATCGGGCTACTACGGTAGATACTCCTATCCATGACGTGAAAGATATGGTCATCGATGATGCGTTTGAAAAAGGGTGGCTGATCAGTGGCGGATCGACAGACTGCGGAGTCAGTCTGATGAATTTCATTTCCGGAGTTCCCCAACATGTATCATTTGTCCCAACAGGTAATTTTTCTGCTATCAAGATTGCCTTATCACCCAACAACAGTCAGTTGTGCCTGTTGGGGAATAATAGCAATCTCATGTTATTGAGGGTGGCAGACGATTAGTAACGCGAAAGGCACAGGTAAAGGTTGTTCCTTTTTCCTTGCTGCTTTCAACTGTTATCTGTCCACCATGAAGACGAAGAATTCTTTGGGCAATAGTCAAACCCAAGCCGGAGCCTTCAGAGGCTCTGGCATATTCCCCTCTGTACAATCTATCGAAGATTTTTTGAATATCATCTGGAGAAATTATATCGCCCCAATTATGAATCCACACTTGTTCATAGTCTTCTTCTCTCTTTGATCCAAAAGTAATAACTGAGCCTTTCATTGCATGACGGACCGCATTAGAAAATATGTTTGAAATTGCTCTGGTGAAGAGGTACTCATCTACATATATATCATCGATTTGAAGTTCAGAAATGCAGAGTAATTCTTTTTCTTTCAAAGCAGTTTCGAATCTTCCGGTTATATTTTCTACTAATTTATGTGTTTCAACGTTCTGAATCTCAAGTGTGATCGCGGGATTTTCCAATTGCATCAATTCTTCCAGGTCCCTTATGAGGGTTTCCATTCTTTGAAGTTCTTTTAAGTTTTTCTCAAATCGTTCTGACGTGGGATCCAATACTCCGTCAGCCATTCCTTCGAGTTGTGCTTTAATGGAAGCTACAGGAGTTCGAAGATCATGCGCAAGGTCTTGCGCCCACTGCGTTCTGATTAATCGTTCGTTCTCGAGTCTCTTCCTCAGTGATTCTATCGCACGTCCTATTCTTACGATTTCTTCGGATCCAACGACAGTAACTTGTCTATCCAAGTCTCCCCGCTCGATTCTTCCCAATGCTTTCGAAAGGTTGTCCGCAGGAGCGGATACAGATCTTGAGAAATGGTATGCGGCTAAAAGAGCAATGAATAAAGAAGCAACTAATGAAACAATGCCAATAGAAAGCATTGAATCTAACAAAGCCCGATTGGCATCATCCTGATCGAATCGTTCATCAATTATTGCATAATACCCAACGGTCGAACCATCGGATATTACTGGATGTTTTGTTGCCAAAGTCAGCTGTCGACCCATTTGGTTCCGTATCCCCATTCCCCGGTTTGTTGCAACAAGTTGTCCATTTGCATTAAAGATTGCCAATTGCCCCGGGAAATCGAGAGATTCTGCCATTGAAGGATCTTGGGTGAGATAGGCAACGGCTGCGGCTTCGGCTTGTTCATGCCGAACATCCATCCATCTATGTTCCGATTGTCGGTAACCAATGATGAGTAATATGCCGATAAGGATTATCTGAAGCAGGAATGCACTGAGAAATACGAAGAAGGTTTTTTTCACTAATGTCATTGCTGTCTCTTTCCAATAAATCGGTACCCGAACCCTCTCACTGTTTCAATCCATTCCACCGAATCCAATTTGGCTCTGATATTCTTCATGTGAGTATTTATGGTGCGTTCCGAGCCTTCTGCCAGATAATCAAGACATGAACCCAATAATTGGTCACGACTAATAACAATGTGTTCATTTTTGGCAACATACGAGAGGATTTTCCATTCCGTAGCCGTTAATTTTACCGCCTCACCATCGTGAGTTGCTTCATGTGCTTGGTCATCAAGAGTCAATATATGGTTCTTGGTACCGTCTTTATCGACCAAAATCCAAGTTGAATTGATTGAGTTGACTACCGTATCGTGTTGTTTGTCGGTTCTTTCAATTATTTTTCGGACCCTGAGTATCAATTCACGCATCGAAAACGGTTTGACAACATAATCGTCGGCACCGATTTCAAAACCCGTAATCCTATCGGATTCGGAAGCACGTGCCGTAAGAAACAGGACCGGAACATCCGATTCTTTTTTTATTTTCCGTGCTAATAAAAAGCCATCGCCATCAGGAAGCATAACATCTAATATGATCAACGATGGTTGTACCATCCTGACTGCGTCAAGGACGCCTGTCATACGCTCAAAGAGGACAACGGAATGACCTTCGACTTCAAGGTAGGAAACAATTGCCTCGCTTAGGGAGCTGTTGTCTTCAACCACGAATATTTTTGCCATTCAACCCTTTCTCCTTTGTTAATGGTAAAGCTCCTATCTCACTTGCACAATAATATAATTCGAATAATTGATGGGTTTTATAGAGAGAACATAAAGATTAGATAAATTTTCATAAAAATTATTAAAAATAGCTTGACGACACTAAGTACTTAGTGTATTAGTTATGTAGTACACTAAACCACTGTCAAGGAGGCAGTACGACAATGATACGGATGCATGATATCGCATTCAGCTATGGGAAGCGTTCACTCTTCACCCATCTGGACCTTGAAATCACCAAAGGCAGTATTCATGGCTTGTTGGGAATGAACGGTGCCGGAAAAACAACACTTCTCAAACTGATCTCTGGGCAATTGTTTGCTCAACACGGAACTTCAACGACGTTGGGATTTGATCCTACAAAAAGAAATGTGGAAATGCTACGCCAGATTTTCTATCTCCCGGAAGAGTTTCCCTTACCGAGGATGCATGGAGAAGAATATCTCAAGCTTAACATCCCGTTCTATCCCCTTTTCGATAAACAAGCCTTTAATGAGTATAGAGAGGCTTTTGACATCGATTTGAAAATGAACCTCAATGAACTTTCTCTGGGACAGAAGAAAAAATTCTTACTCTCTTTTGGATTGGCTTCAAAGACTCCGTTAATGATCCTCGATGAACCTACAAACGGATTGGATATTCCCAGTAAAAGCCAATTCAGACGGATTGTAGCTTCTGCGATGACCGAGGATCGTACTTTTATCATTTCAACTCACCAAGTAAGGGATATGGAAAATCTCATTGATCCGATCATCATCCTTCATAACGGTCAAGTTGTGTTCAACAGTACGCTGGAACATGTCTGTAATACGTTTACATTCACTTTGGAACGAACCGAACAGTCAAGTAGCTCGATTGTGTTCCAAGAGAAAGTTCCCGGTGGTTATATGGCTGTCGCTTTCCGTGAGGACGGTGAGGAAGAAACTTCAGTCGACCTTGAATCATTGTTCAATGCCGTAGTTACAAAACCAGCTGCATTTTCACAATTCGTTGCAAAATCAGCAATAGGAGGTGCACAATGAGATTGTTGCATCTATTAAATAAAGAAATCCATGAAAGCAGAAAGGCTTTCGGGACTTACGGAATCACGATTTTCCTTGTGCTGTTCGTCATCAATTTGGTCGGGGCAATTGTCGCCAAAGCAACCGGTAGCATCAATGTTGAAAACTACTATGGGATGTTCCCGGGATTCTTGATGCTTGGCGGAGCCATTATGACGAGCATATTCTTTTCAGATGATATGTTCAGTAAAAAAGGTCAGCACGCATGGTTGATGACTCCGGCATCTTCATTGGAGAAGTTTCTCTCGAAAGCAGTGATAAATGCATTTGTCTACCCGATTGCACTGATTCTTCTTTTCACCGCCGCTTCAGCTTTCACTGAATTGATCGCTTTGGCAATCACCGGCGACAAGTTCATCATGTTTAACCCGTTCAACGGAAGTGTTTGGACGTTAGTTCTTCATTTCTTGGTGGTGCAATCAATATTCTTATTGGGAGGGACGTATTTCAGAAGTGTCCATTTCATCAAAACCATTCTTGCGGTCGGATCGCTTTCGATCCTATTTGCAATATTCGTTGCTCTTGTTTCACGTATCGTGTTCGCACCATATTTTACAGGATTCTTCACACCGAACTTTGATAGCATAACCGTCAATTTCCAAGCTTTCGAATCAAATATGAGAATTTTCAGTATCATAGGAAAAATTTTCTACTGGGCATTGATCGCACCGTTCTGCTGGTATGTCTCATACCTTAGGGTCAAGGAGGTCCAATCAACAGATGCAGTTCAATGAACATAAAACAATCTATTTGCAGATTGCCGATTATGTGTACGATCAGATACTGAGTGGGATTTGGCCAGATGGGGAGCGAATTCCGTCGGTTCGAGACATGGCTGTCCAATTGGAAGTCAACCCGAATACAGTGATTAGAACGTATAACATGTTACTAGAAGATGGCACGCTGCAAAACAAACGGGGCATTGGCTACTTTACTGCAGACAATGCAAGGGAATCGGTGAAAGACAAGTTGAAAAGCCGATTTATAGAAAGAGAATTACCGGACGTGTTCAGGGCAATGAACACACTTGGGATCAGCCCAGAACAAGTCGGTTCGCTCTATGACGCATACATGGAGAAACATAGCGATGAAATTAAGTAATAAAATATTAGCTTCAGCCGGTGGCGTGATATGTATCCTCTTGTTGACAATGGTTATCATAGCCCGGGTGGGATTTGACCGAATGTTGCAGTATGAGGGACCAAACGATTCACTCACCTATAATTATACCTACACATACAAACCATAAGCGATTCATTCGATATAAAACAGAAGGAATTGTCTTGATAATAGCCTGTCGATACATCAATACCATCGGCAGGCTATTTGTTTATGTTAAAAATTCATATTTCTAAGTCATCGCAATGGTTATCTTTAACATCTGGCGATAATGTGAAATGAACGGCGATTTAACCATAGGTAAAACGAACAGTCCTCGTGTCTTGTTCTTTGCCAGTCTTCACAGCAATTGAGTCATATAAATCCGGCCTTCTCGACAACAACCATCGCCTTCCGGTACTGCTTGGAACGAGAGACAAATCCAGTTCGGCAATAACCATGTCATCTTCAATCGCTTTCGATTCGGCTAATAATTCCCCATAGGGGTCGAGGATCATAGCATTACCGGTACGTACTTCATCATCATCTCGCCCTACCCCGTTACTAAAAATCAAAAACATTCCGTTGTCATGGGCACGGGATGGAAGCCAGCGCATCAACCACATCCTCCCTTTCGGCCCTTGGCACTCGGCCCTTAATTCATCAGATTTGTCCTTACGTTGTTCCCATAACTTAACATCGATTGGTTTCATTCCCTTTGGACTTGCCGAATTACATCCGCCGGTCTGATGCGGAGCGAGAAGAACTTGTGCGCCCATCAAAGCCGTAATCCGAACGTTTTCGACAATATTATTGTCATAACATGTCAATACACCCATTTTTACACCATAGGGAGTATCAAAGACAGTATACGTATCGCCACTTTTCATGTAAGCGCTTATAAATGTATGAAGCTTTCGATGAAAGTGAACAGTACCGTCTGGCAGCACCACGACATACGTATTGTATAAATCGCCCTTTTCAGAAACCTCGATGAGCCCTGCTCCTATGGTCATGTTATATGTGGTAGCAAGCTTAACCAGTTCTTGAGTGGATGGCCCTTGGGGAACAATTTCTGCTAATTGGCGTACTTCATGTTCATCAAGATTCCGTACATGCCAATATCCTGTGATGCACATCTCTGGAAAAACGATGAGATTGACATCATGTTTTGCTGCTCGTTCAACGAAAGTCGCGATGGTCTTTAGATTTCGTTCTTTATCTCCTGGAATATGATGAAATTGTACGCTGGCTGCCTTGATTCTTTGCATCTGTCAAACTCCTTTTATGATTTTACTAAATTACCATAACAACAAGGTTTCAACCACCACTTATTGGTCGTACCTGAATAAAGTGTTTTGTCACGATTAACCCAAAAACTTTACACCTATCACTAATCTATTCAATAAAATGAAAAAAATGTTGCCATCCATGACATTTACCTTCTAGTATTATCCCTATCTCTACATATCAGAGGAGGATTGCTCATGGAGCACACTGAGAAAAGACTATACATAGTAATTCTTTCGATGCTCCTCATGATGATCGT
>JAAYIV010000107.1 GCA_012523305.1 Spirochaetales bacterium | reverse complement strand
TGGTGAATGATAGGAGCCGTATGAATCGAGAGATTCACGTACGGTTCTGTGAGAGCCTGAGGGTGAAACTCCCTCGGGCTACTCGACTGAGAGGTTGGGACCTAGCGGTCCCCGCCTACTCGATTGAGCAGACATCGTATGCGATTCGGTCAATGTATTACCACAGCAATGATCCTATCTCTTTGTATTTAAATAATTTTATAAATATCTGGTAAGAATACAAATCCATTTTGGAAATAATTTCTCTGTTATAAAGATAACATTATGTAGCAATATATAACAATAATGTATGATTTAGACTGTACTTGTTGTGTTTCTTATGATATGCTCCTTCCATCAAAGTGCTTAAAGCACGAATAATACGTTGGAGTGGTAGCATATGGAACATTTTGGTCTATGGGGGTTGATTCCTCCGGTACTTACCATCGCGTTGGCATTCATTACCAAGGATGTGATCGTTTCTTTGTTCCTTGGTATTCTATCGGGAACCCTGATTGTTGCCGGGGGCAATCCCCTCATGGCGTTGGTAAATCTCAGTGACATTTTGGCAGGTTCTCTTGCTGATGGGTGGAACATCAGGATCTTTCTTTTCTGTGCGTTGTTGGGAGGCCTGGTAGGATTGCTATCCAAGACAGGCGCTGCGATCGCGTTCGGGAAATGGGCATCGCAAAAGGTTAAGGGACGTCTTGGCAGCCAGATTATGACTTGGGTGTTCGGACTGTTGATCTTTATCGATGACTATTTCAATTCATTGGCGGTCGGTACGATCATGCGACCGATTACCGACAAGACCAATACCCCACGTGCGAAGTTAGCTTATATCCTTGACTCCACTGCAGCTCCTGTGTGTATCATCGCCCCTGTTTCGAGCTGGGTAATTACAGTGATGTCCATCGTAAAGAATTCTGATGGTTTTGATACGTTGGGTATGAGCGAGTTTTCATTCTTCATTCGTTCCATTCCCTACAACCTCTATGCATTGCTCACCATCATCATGGTAGTGGTAATAATCATCACCAAACGTGATTTCGGCCCCATGGCAGCCGCACATCGGTATGCTGAAGAGACGGGGAATTTATTTAATGAAAAGTATGGTGATGCTCCTGGCGAAATCAGTAATATCAAAGCAAACCCAAAAGCCAAACCTTTCGATATGATCGTTCCCATAGTTGTTTTGATCGTTGCCGCGGTAGCGTTCTTCCCTGTCACCACTTGGATGGGTGCTATTGACGGTGAAACCATTACCTCATTCGGTCAGGCGATGGGTTCGATGAGCCTTGGATCCGCATTCAATGATACCGATGCTTCTATGGCATTGTTCTATGCGATAATCTTCACGTTAGTGATCACACTGATTTACTATTATATCAGAGGATTGTTTACCATTAAGAGTTCAACCGAAGCTTTGAAAGAAGGTATCGGATCCATGATTCCTGCTCTGGTTATCCTTACCATGGCATGGACCATCGGAACAATCATCAAGTCTTCTCCCGCTGACGGGGGCTTGGGATTATCCACCTATCTGTCCGATGTGGTTGTCAGCGGAGGATTCCCGTTGGCTCTTGTTCCTGCGATAGTATTCCTTCTTTCGGCACTCATCGCATTTTCAACAGGGACTTCTTGGGGAACATTCTCGATTATGATTCCCATCACCATGCCAATCGTAATAGGCTTGGCCCAGGCAAAGGGACTTGAGACTTCAGGATTGGCTAATGCGACGATGATCGGAGTAAGTGGTGTCCTCGGAGGGGCGGTATTTGGTGATCATGCCTCTCCGATTTCCGATACGACAATTCTTTCTTCCACCGGAGCTGCATGCCCCCACCTTGAGCACGTTGCAACCCAAATCCCGTATGCTTTGTTCATCGCAGTATGTTCGTTCGTCGGATTCCTCTTCGGAGGCCTGTTCTTGAACGATGCGATTGCCTGGCTTGCCGCAATAGCGGTGTTTGTAGTGGGAATAATATTCTTGCCGAAGGTATACAAGAAGACCGCTTGACGCAAATTTTTATTATCCTCGGGGCCACCGACTTAGCGATAAGTAAAGTGGCCCCGTTTTTTTATGTACACCTATTGTCATTTCCTTGTAAGCGGCGGATTCTTATTATCGTACGCTGTCTTTCGTTTTGTTATGGCAAGAAAAATATTTTTTGCAAAGATGTATCGGCTGATTACATGGTACGATATGGTAAGTTCTTTTTTAATCGGCGGGGAAATGAATGAAAATTCAAAACTATCAAAGGTACGTGGGAATTCTCAGAAATGAATTGACCGTTGCGATGGGATGTACCGAACCGGCAGCGTCTGCATTGGCAGGAGCGAAGGTATCTGAGTTATTGAATGGAAAAGTTGATCGGCTCATTGTCAAAGCTAGTAAGGATATGGTGAAAAATGCAATGGGAGTCGGGTTACCAAATTGCACATTAAAGGAATTCAAGCCGCCGTGGCCCTTGGGGCTGCAGGAGGAAACCCTGATCACGGATTATCAATCCTTTCCGTTCTCCATAAAAATCAAATCCAACAGGCTCTTGACCTTGTTAGACGAACCGAGTTGATGCTGGAACAGCATGTGCCGGCAGTATATATCTCTGTCCAGGGGTTCAATGATTCGAATACCGCAACAGCGGTAATCGCTTTGCAACACGAGAGGTTTGTCCATCTGAGTTGTAATGGACACATATTGCTCGACAAGCCTTTTGATGAAGTAAAAGAGGGTATGCCGGAAGAGAGTACCAGCTTAAAAGAACTAGAAACGATGACACTCTCAAATATATTTGATTTTGCGACTCAAATTAATCCTTCGGAGATATCATTTCTATTGGATGCCGCACTTACCAATATGGAAATTGCCAGGCATGCGATGCAGATTGATTATGGTTTATCAGTCGGGAAATTGGCATGTGAGAGTTGTCGCCACCACCCAATGAATTTAGCTGAAGCATTCGAACAATGTGCTTCGTACGCAGCAGCAGCCAGTGATGCGCGTATGGCGGGCTGTGCGATGCCGGTAGTAATCAATTCAGGTAGCGGAAACCAAGGAATTACCGTTTCAGTACCGTTATTGGTATTGGCAGACTACTTGCATGCATCACAAGAGAAACTGTTACGTGCGTTAGTGATATCAAATATGGTAGCGCTGGTGTTATCCGCAAGAAAAGACCGGTTATCTGCGTTGTGCGGAGCATTCACTGCTGCAATTGGAGCAGGTTGTGCGATGGTATACCTGCTTGGAGGAGACGTAGAACACATGGATAATGTTGTTAATACTATGGTGGCTAATCTAACCGGTATCATTTGTGACGGTGCAAAAGCCACCTGCGCATTGAAAATGTATTCATGCGTTAGTGCTGCGGCATTGAGTTGCCGTTTGGCAATCGAAGGGAAAAGCCCCCATGAAGAATCTGGTATTGTCGGTAGAGACTCTTTTGAAAGTATTGAGTATCTTTCAAGAATAACCCACGAAGGGATGGAACAGACAGATTCAACCATTGTTTCCATCATGTTGGGGAAACAAGGATCGGGGGGGTGTTGATAATGAGGTATGTGGCCTTGGATTTTGAGACCGCAAACAGTGATAGAATCAGTCCGTGTTCTATTGGCTTGGCAAAGATGGAGGACGGGAAAGTTCTCGATACGTTTCATTCATATATCTATCCGCCGTCATCCTATTTTGATCCTTCGAATATCGCTATTCATGGAATAACTCCAAAGGATATTGCAGGAGCTCCCGATTTTAAGTCTCTTTGGGAACATTCACTGTTGCTTTTTATTGGAAATGACCTTGTGATTGCTCATAACGCACCTTTTGACATCGGAATCCTGAGAGCAATGCTGCAGTATTATCACTTGCCTGTCGCACCCTTGAATTATACGTGTACGGTACGAATCTCACGAAAAGTCTGGCCTCAGATGCAAAGTCATAGGTTAGTTGATCTTTCAGAGCATTTTGGGTTTGAATATAGACCGCATGACGCCCTTGAAGACGCAATCAATTGTGGGAAAGTTTTTTTTCAGTCGTATCATCACACGCAAGATTATTCTGCTTTCGAAGTCCAACAATATTTTCTTCATAAGCATGGGATCCAGTTTCAGAGAATGACTGGCGGCTTTTCTCCATTATTTGAAAAACAAGAACCTCAATCAAACAGCTTGTTTTAACATTCTTTCTAGATGAACTTGCTGTAGTTCGCAATGGATGGTATGATTTATGTAATCGATACAAAAGCGATTATCAGGAGGAAGAGATGGAACTCAAAGGATCTAGGACTGAGAAGAATTTGCATGAGGCTTTTGCCGGCGAATCAATGGCACGAAACAAATACACCTACTGGGCGAGCAAGGCTCGAAAAGAAGGATACGAACAAATTGCCAAGATTTTTGAAGAGACGGCCAACAATGAAAAAGAGCATGCCAAGCTTTGGTTCAAAGCATTACAGGAAGGTGGCGATCTCGGAACCACATCAGCTAATTTGAAGGATGCCGCAGCTGGCGAGCATTATGAATGGACAGAAATGTACAAAGAGTTTGCTGAAGTTGCCAGAGAAGAAGGCTTTAAGAGAATTGCAGCTCAGTTCGAGGGTGTTTTGAAAATTGAGAAAGAACACGAACAACGCTATCTTGCTTTGCTTAAGAATGTGGAAGAAGGACTGGTGTTCTCTCGTGATGGGGAACAGATTTGGAAGTGCGATGTATGCGGACATATCCACATCGGGAAAAAAGCTCCTGAAGTGTGTCCGGTATGCAACCACCCAAAGGCTCATTTTGAAATTGCAGCACGCAATTGGTAATATCAATCTATGAGACTGAAAGGAGGCATTCTTGGTTTTCAAGGATGCCTTCATTGTATCCGGTAATCCTTGAAAATATCCCATGGAGCTAACACGGCATTGATATTCCATTCATCGGACTGATGAGGGCTTAATATCATGCGGCTTTTATTTGCAGCCGCCGCTCCCGGTCCGGAAGTCCCGAATTCACTCAATCGGGCATCCCAAGGATACCAAGTGGTTTTGATGCCATTTTTAGCCCTGCTGTGCATCAAAGTCCAACCATCCTTCTTTATATGGTTATCCATAAGGCAGGCTACAAAACATGCCGAGGGGTTTCTTTCCGGATCTCCCTGTGGATGCCAGGGACGACCAAGCCATACCGAGTTGCTCTTAATCGAAGCATTTTCTTTTGCTAGTATGCAGTGATCGAATAAGAAACCGAATTTATTCGAATTCCAGGTCGAGGGAGCACATATGATTCCTTCGTTTGGTTCGGGAGGTTTTCTAGAAATGATATTGCATTGTGAAAATACTGCATTCGAGGAACCGAATATATAATCAATGTGACCGGCAATGGTACATTTATGAAGCAAAGCTGAACCGGCATCCAGCAATAGAGTATCCTGCCAACCGATGAAACGACAGAACGAAAAATATGTCCGATCGCTTTCAGCTATCGTCCGTAGCGCGACTGCTTGAAGCCCCGATTGTTTTTTTACATCTCCGTTTTGCGACCTTGCATGGCGGGGATAATCAAAATCGTTGGCAAAAGTAATGTTCGTTGCACTGAAATTTGGGCTTTGTATGGTACATGTCGCACTTCCACTCGTGCCTATCGGGACCCCGTTCTTACCCGAGGTATTGTGACAGTCATCAAATACGATAATGGTTTTAGTGCAATCGGTTCCTTCTAGATGTACATCGGGCAGTGTAATGGTTAGTTTTTCCCGATAAGTTCCATTCCGTATTAAAATCTTTGTATATGTATGTGAAAGAGCTTCCTCGATAGTAGAAAAACAAGGGAGCGCATTTCTTAGTTCTCCTGGCTTTCCATTAAAAGAAGCGTCAACGCAGGCTTGGAATGTATACCTGTCTTCCATAAATCTATTATAGCACAATAACATAATTTCAGATAAATTGATTGATTTGCTGATCAACATGGATCTGGTTTGTTTTAAAGGATACCAAAACCTTTTCTATTAGTATGAATAGGAGAGCTCCCAATTCGGAATGAAGAAAACTTGCGGTGAGATAGTTCTTTATACATTTATGTTGAAAACACATTTGCCTTTGCTAGGGCGCAAGAGTATATTGAAATGAGAACAGAAACAGTGCTAAAAGCAATTGGCACAAAGTGAGGAATATGTATGTTGGATAAAAACGTGGTGAAATTGTTGAATGATCAGATTAACAAAGAATTTTACTCTGCTTATCTCTATTTGGACATGGCCGGGTATTACGCTGATGCCGGACTCGAAGGATTTGAGAACTGGTTCAAGATCCAAGCGATGGAAGAGCGCGACCATGCGATGTTGTTTAGACAATATGTATTGAATAATGGACATGCGGTTGTACTGGGTGCAATCGAGAATCCAACCAAAAAGTATGCAAATCATAAAGAACCTTTGCAGGATGCTTTAAAGCATGAACAGTATGTGACTGCATCCATCAATGCAATTTACGATGCTGCATTCGCGGTGAAAGATTATCGTACGATGCAGTTCCTTGACTGGTTCGTAAAAGAACAGGGGGAAGAAGAGAAGAATGCCGAAGATAATCTCAGGAAGATTGAGATGGTCGGTTTGGACGGTAAAGCTCTTTTCATGCTCGACAAGGCGATTGGTGCGCGGTCTTATTCAGCTCCATCTTTAGAGCTTGATTAACATAGAAAGATTTTGGTAGTAGCTGAAACGAATGCCCTTCCGTGGATAACACTGGACGGGCATTCGTGTTTCGAGGTGGGTGGAACTTAGAGCTCAACCTTCCAAAGGCCGTGTAAATTACAGTATTCATACACTGCAACGACATCTCCGATGCAATCGAAGGCTGCCTCTGGTTTATCCTGCGGTGTAAGATGTTTGCGGAAGATCCCATGTTTAGTTACAACTGCGATAAACTGAATCCAGTGTTCTGCAGTCATCGGGTGGGCTACTGACCCAACCTTCACCAACACTCCATTTCCTTTTTTCTCTACGACAGGAACGTGTTTTTCAGTAGCGGCATCGGTAGTATTTCCTTTCAATTCAACCATGGGTTCTCCACAGCAGAATAATTCACCGCCGCCATCATGAATGAGCTCGACAATGTTTCCACATTTTTTACATCTGTAAAATGTTACTTTCATAGGCTATCCCTCCTTGTTACGCATATCGTGTGATATAAATACTGTAACGAATCCAAAGAAGAAATGAAAGAGGGATTTGCAAATACCGTGCTATAATCAATCCAAAAAGGGGGTCGTATGGCAACGAGACAGGTAAAGAAAGTTACTGGAGGAGCAACCCAATATGACGGGGCTGGTGTTAAATTGGTGCGAGTAATC
This sequence comes from Spirochaetales bacterium, assembly GCA_012523305.1. GTDB lineage: Bacteria > Spirochaetota > Spirochaetia > Sphaerochaetales > Sphaerochaetaceae > JAAYDK01. Next base: position 20,669 of record JAAYIV010000107.1, on the reverse strand, counting down.
GGAAACGCCGATGTGCAAGACTTTGATCCTTTTCTCATGCTGGATGCGTTTGACTCGTACGATCCCAAGGATTATGTGAAAGGGTTCCCTTGGCACCCGCATCGTGGAATAGAGACCGTAACATATTTGATTTCGGGTGATATCGAGCATGGTGACAGCTTGGGAAACTCCGGGAGCATCAATGATGGATGTTGCCAATGGATGACTGCCGGCAGTGGAATCATCCATCAGGAGATGCCAAAAGCTTCACCGAGGATGTTGGGTACGCAATTATGGATCAACCTTCCTCAGAAAAATAAGATGACAACCCCCGCGTATAGGGATATACGGGAGCATATGATACCTATCGTCGAAGACGGTGAAACAAAAGTACGGGTAATTTCAGGTGAATATCAGGGAACTTTTGGTCCTGAGCAGGGGGATTTCGTAAGAACCCTTTATTTAGACGTACAGCTTGAGAAACATGCCCGATGGTCACTGACTGTCGAAGAAAAGAATACGGTATTTTGTTATCTGGTTGAAGGTTCTGCTTCGTTCGGAGGCAATAACGTTGAACTCCCTTCACACAGAGCGGTACTTCTCGGAGAGGGCGATGTCGTAGAAGTGCAGGCAGGTGCTCATGGTGTCCGATTATTTTTGCTTTCAGGGAAACCGTTACATGAACCTATAGCGTGGGGTGGCCCGATCGTAATGAACACCCGCGAGGAATTACGCAAAGCTTTTGCTGAGTTGGATGCCGGGACCTTTATTAAGTCCTAGACCAGTAAAACATAAAAAATCGTTCCACTCTGATTTGACCCATACAAACCATAGCAGTATATTTTGTTGCGGTTAGCGTTGGCTAACAAATTTATATTAAGGGGTGTGCTGCATGAATGCGGTAGTCATATATTGGAGCGGAACGGGTAACACCGAAGCTATGGCAACATATATTGCGGAAGGGTTGTCTTCTGTCGGGATCGATACGGAAGTGGTACCGGTTTCAGAAGCAACCGATGATCTTATCGATATGTTTGATAAAGTTGCCTTCGGTTGTCCGTCAATGGGTGATGAAGAATTGGAGGACAGTGAATTTCTTCCGTTTTTCGAGTCGATCGAGACCAAATTGCTTGATAAGACGATAGCATTGTTTGGTTCGTATGGATGGGGCGACGGACAGTGGATGCGATCGTGGGAAGAACGTGTGCTTGCCGATAATGCTCGATTATTCGAAAAAGGATTGATAGTGCAAGAAGCGCCCGATGCAGAAGCGATTAAAGAATGTCGAGAATTCGGAGTGAGGTTTGCTGAATTCCGGGACAGCTAATCTTTCCGAAATCGATTGAACAGTATTAATCCGGTTATCACAACAATTCCTCCGATGACTGTTGCGGTATTACTGATGGTTCCAGTGACCACTATGTCCAATAAGGCGGCTAGAAGCGGTGTCACGAACATGAAATTGGTTACATTACTCAATTTTTTCGTGAGTGATATCGCTTTAGTCCACAATAAGAAGCCAAAAGCACTTGGAAAGGTTCCTAGATACAATACAACGGCTAATCCATCTAACGGAGCGGAGGTAACTTCTCTTATTGCCATCGGAGTGACAAAGCTTAACAGCAATGCGCTGGCAACAATGCTATAAATGGTTGATTGCGTAGCTGAATACTTTGTGGTTGCTTTGCGCATCAACAGGTTATACGCGGTGAAACTAATTGCGGCGACAACCATGAGCCAAAATCCCGGAACAATACTGAATTCACCGTTATCCCAATTGAGAATTACGATGCCGATAAATTCTAGTGCAACGGCAATCCATTGAAGCGGTTTGAGTTTTTCTTTTAAAAACAATGATGAGAACACTGCGGCCATAATCGGGACCGTCGCGGTCATGATCCCTGCCGTGGCAGCGGTGATGGTTTGCATAGCTTTATTTAAAGCGGTGATGTAAAAGGAAAAACCAGTCGCTCCCAATGTGAGAAACAACGGAATATCTTTTAGTTTAGGCAATCCGACTCTCATGATGATTCCAACAATAATCAACACTACGGAAGCAGCGCTCATCCGTAGGAATGCAAGAGTAAACGGAGAGTAATAGTTGTTGGCAACACCGGTGAACACAAAACCGGAAGCCCAGAACACAATGGTTACCATTGCAAGCAACCTGGAAGTGCCTCCGGTCGATAAAGATTTAGCCATGATGGCTTACTTTAGCGGTAAGCACCATTCGTGGCAATAGTAGGAAACAGGTAAAATTGCCAACCTGATGTGAAAATCAAAAATAATGGGCTAGAGTATATCAAACCCCAGCCCATCACATAAGAAAGCTATTATTAGCGCTTAAGCGCAGCGTCTATCGCTTCCCGATCGAAACCGACAATAATCTTACCGTTTACATCAAGAACAGGGACGCCCATCTGTCCGGATTTCCGTACCATTTCTTGAGCCTTGGTTGCATCTGTGGCAACATTGTATTCGGTAAACGGAACCGAATTGCTCTTAAGATAGTTCTTTGCAAGCCTGCAAAATCCGCATGTCGGGGTTGAATATATCGTAACTGCCATAATGATCCTCCTCATTTTTATCATATAAAACATACAAAATGGCCCTTTCGTGGTCAATAAATAACTTTGTGACATCATCACAATATGTTATGATTCAAATAACTACAAATGGAGGTACTTTTATGACCAGCTTGTCTTCTCACTCTCCAGGTGCATTGGCAGCAATTTGCTCCAATCTGGCAAAAGCCTGTGAAAAGCAATATCGCACCGAAGAGTTTCAGTTGTTCAACACATTAGAACAATATTTTTCCAAACATATGGAACAATCAGTCGGCAAACATCTTGATGAACTTACCGGTCTCATCCAGGTTGATTTGAATGAAACCTTCGTCACATGTGAACAGCTTGCCAGCGAACAAGGTGATCGCGGTACGCTTAGGGCGTTGACCTGGGGGAAAAAGGTTACTTCAATTCATAAATCGTTACTCACTCGTTATGCCAAACAAGGTGAAAAACTATTGGATAACGGCGATCTTTATATCTGTGAAGCGTGTGGATTTATCGCAATAAGTAGTGAAACTCCAGCGATGTGTCCGATTTGTAAAGCTCCTGCCTCAAGATTTTCCAAAGTACAATAGAAGGGGATACCAAATGCATGCTGTTAGAAATTTAAGATTATGTACGAAAGATTGTTTGTGCCTCTTCGTCTGCCCGACAGGAGCGACTGATACCGAAACCGGGCAAATAGACTTTGCCAAATGTATCGATGGCTGTCGTCTTTGCGTAGATGCTTGTCCGTCTCATGCAATATCGTTGATCCTTGAGACATATCCGGAACCGAAAGTGAAAGAAAGTACTATCCAAAAAGCTTTAAACATTCTGCTTGAGAGCAAAGTTTCTCAAGAACAACTTTGTTCATCGGTTGCAAGCAATTCAGAAAAAGCAACAAAAGCATTGGCTACCGCACTTGCACGCTCAACAAGGATCCTTGCAGAGGATTGTGCGCGAGAATCTGCATTTATGTTGCCACAGAGTGAATCGGTACGGCAATTCTTAGCTGAATTAGTCGATAAACCATATGGTGAAGATTTCCCATATGATGCCGTGAAGCGGTTGTTGGAGTTGCTTTAGACGTTGCCATTTCTCAAAATTCAATTTCCTCGGATTCTCAAGAACTTTCTGATTACCGATAAGATTTGCGGAAAGGATAGCTACTGATGAATACTACCTTTCTCATTCACCTTTGGTAGATTCAGTTCAAAACAATTGGTTTCGTAAGCAATATTGTACTGCTTTCCCGTATGATAGTAGTCCTTGCAAATAGTAAGATAACAGTAGATGATTTGACTAGCGAGACAGTTTTTCTTGGAAGGATCCATAGAGTTTTGTTTTTTCCTTTTTTTAGGGAGTAACACTGAGAGTTGTTGAAAATGGAGCACTAGATGATACTTTCAATCGATATGGGTACGACAACCGCAAAAGCCGCAGTTTTTATCGCATCGGGAGCCTGCATCGATTTGGTTTCTTGTCAGTATGATTCTGTCGACTTCTATCAGGATTCGATTGAGATCGCTCCAATGCAATGGGCAAAAGCTCTTTTATCATTAACCAGTCGGATACCTGGAAAAGCATCCATACGTGCCGTTGTTGTCAGTGGAAACGGCCCTACGGTAAGTCCGGTATTTGGTGATCCAATCTATGAAGATTCGTTGTTATATGCTGCATCAGGAAATGCCCGGTTATGGTTGGATAGACGTGCGGTAGATGAATCGGAGCAGATTTCAAGAGTAGTTGATGCATTCGTCGATTCAAGTTTTGTACTACCAAAAATCTTGTATCTCTATAAAAATGATCGCCGATTATATGATAAGACAAAGTGGTTTCTTTCATCGTACGAATATGTCAACTACTTGCTTACCGGTGAGGCGAAAGCTGTTTTGCATGCCCCTGATGCTCTTCGTTGGTATTGGGATGAACATATGCTTGAACAACTGGGATTAGACAGTAAAAAATTTCCGACTTTCTGTTTTCCGGGTGACATCGTAGGAACCGTCACGGCTCAAGCTTCAAGAGCCTTGGATATTCCTTTTGGTATTCCGGTGTTTGCCGGCGGACCTGATTTTCTGGTCTCAATAATCGGATGCGCTGCTGTTGAACCTTCACAGGTTTGTAATCGTACAGGCACATCCGAAGGAGTGAACCTCTGTTCCAAAGTACCCTTTGATGACGATAGACTGATGACCTACCTTCATCCTATCAAGCCTTATTATAACATTTCCGGAATTATCTCCACATCGGGTAAGGCGATTGAATGGGTAAAGAAACTGTTGGGTTTTAACACTATGGCCTATTCGGATATCTATGCCCTGATGGCCCGTTCTGCCCCTGGAGCAAACAACCTCATATTCTTACCATATCTCTGTGGAGAACGTGCTCCTATTTGGGACCCGTATGCCAAAGGCGTGTTCAACGGACTCTCTTTGGAAACTCAGCCCGAGCATCTGCTTCGAAGTGTCGCAGAAGGAATTTGTTTTGCCATTCGTGACGTACTCGAAGTGATGGAAGAATCAAGTGGTGCCATCGGTGATATTCGAATAACGGGCAGGTTGGCAGAAAACCCATTCATGAACCAACTTAAGGCCGATATTACCGGACACAGGGTATTGGTTCCAGAAATCAGGGATGCTGAATTGGTCGGTTCCATGATAATTGCTATGAAAGCACTCAAGGAATTTGATTCGTTAGATGAAGCTGCAAGTTCGTTGGTCAAAATCGAAACATACTTGGATCCAAACGAACATCTCAAGGCGATGTACGATGATTTGTTCGTGGAGTATCATGCGACGTATGAGAACTTGAAAGCGAGCTGGAGGGGCTAGCTCATGCATGCCGGGGATAAGTTGAGAACACAGGCATTGTTTGGTGTAAAACATGAGCGTAACGAATGGATCAATACGAATCACAAAGTGACTGCAGGGCAACCACACGGTATCGCTCGTCCGGTGTCGCTTAAAAAGTTGGCAGATTGCTTGTGATCAAGGGATTTGTTGAGTTCTCCCTTGAATAATGGGACAGTTGTACATGTTTGATCTTTTGCATGATCAGAGATTTAACCATATTATTCGAATTGTTCGAGGAGGTATGAGAAATAATTATATCCGTGAAACTTAAAGAAAGACATTGAAAGAAAAAATTTCTAAGGAGGGTATGTATGATGAGACGAAAGGCTATTTCAATATGTGTCATGATTGCACTGCTTATGGTTATATGTGTTTCTTTATGTGCAACGGGAGTTAAGGAGTTGGAAACTGAACAATCGCAATCGCTGTCAATCCTGGTGTATATCACAGGAGTAATGGCAGGTAGTCCCCCGTATACGGCGTTGGCAGAAGGTGCGACGGAATTTGTATCAGAAAAGGATGATGTGCATGTAAAAATCTATGAAGCTGGATTTAACCAAGCCCAATGGGAAGAACAATTGACATCCTTAGTTGCCACCGGGGAATACGATGTGGTATTAGGTTCGAATCCTTCGTTACCTGAAATATGTGCAAGAATCGGAGAAAAATTCCCAAAACAGAAATTTATCATCACCGATGCAGAATTATCTGGAAACTCGCAGATCAGAACCTATTTGTACAACCAATATGAACAATCTCTCTACCTTGGTTATCTGGCTGGGTTAGTTACCACCAGCACGTTGCGATATGCTAACGAAGATTTGAAAATCGGATTTATCGCTGCCCAGGAATATCCTCTGTTGAACAACCATATGGTTCCCGGATATCTAGACGGTGCAAAAATGGTCAATCCAAATATTGAAGTAGATTTCAGGGTCATAGGCAATTGGTTCGATGCCAATAAAGCTGCCGATCTAGCAGTAAGCATGCTCAATGCGAATGTGGATGTTTTCGCTGCGATCGCTGGAGGGGCGGCTCAAGGATTGTTCAAGATCGCGAAAGAACAAGGAGCTTACATAGTATTCCATAATACCAATGAATACGCTACGGCTGAGGGTTTTGTAGTTGGATGTGGTTCCATGGAGCAGAAAAAGCTGGTAAAGGAGATACTTGAGGACGTTACGGCAGGTAAGGTTGAATACGGGAAAGCCTCGATAGTCGGTATCAAAGAAGGGTATATGGGATTCTTTTTTGACGATCCTGCATATCAAAAGAGTTTGCCTGCTGATATTCGGAGTAAATTTGAAGCCTTTTATAACGGGATGAAATCGGGAGCAATCACCTATACTGTCCCCTCACTATAACCAGGAAGGCATATCAATGCTCATGCATGATGTATCAGAAAAAGCATACCCGAATGACCGAATGATTCGGGCAGTTCAGATGGATAACATTACTAAAATCTATGAAGAGACGGGGACCCTGGCTAATAATCAGGTAAATCTCGTGCTGCACAAAGGTGAGATTTTATGTCTTGCGGGTGAAAATGGAGCCGGAAAGACAACTTTGATGAAAATCCTTTATGGAATGGAACGTCCTGATACTGGTAGCATAGCCATCTATGGGCGACGTGTTCATATTAATTCCCCGCTAGAAGCAAATCGATTGGGCATAGGCATGGTGCACCAACATGTTATGCTTATCGACGATTTCACTGTCGCCCAAAATGTCACATTGGGGAAAGAGCCGATAATTCATGCAGTTGCCTACGATGAAAAGAGAGCTGAACAGCTGGTTGAAGACATCATTCTCCGTCATCACTTTTCAATAATTGCCAATCAGCTTGTTTCAAGTCTTTCAATTGGCCAAAAACAACAGGTCGAGATAGTGAAGATGCTGTATAGGAATGTTGATATTCTCATCCTCGATGAGCCCACCGCTGTCCTCACGGAACAAGAAATAAGAGCTTTGTTTGTCACGTTACGCTCTCTTATCGAACAAGGCAAATCACTTATTCTCATCACGCACAAACTCAACGAGATCAAGGCAATCTCAGACAGGGTGGCGATAATGAGGCAGGGGAGGATGATTGCTGAAGCGAAAACAGACTCAGTTGACGAATATGAAATTTCTCGGATGATGATGGGAAAAAATGTCGGATCGAATATCCATAAACCGTCTCCGGTACTATCCGGAAGAAGAGAAATTTTTCGAGTGAGCAATGTTTCTGTCATCAAACGAGATAGTGGCAATCCATTATTAAACAACATTTCATTTTCATCATATTCTGGGGAAATTCTTGGATTTGCTGGTGTGGGAGGCAATGGATTGACCGAACTTGAAGGAATATTGACTGGAATGTTATCGGTTTCACAAGGGACACTCGAGTATCGGGACACTGACGTAACAAAAGCCGATACGAGAAAACTTCGAGCTATGGGAATGGCGTACGTCCCGGGTGATCGATTGCATACGGGAGTTGCCCTTGAAGCGACAGTAGGGGAAAGCCTTATCATCCATGCGAGACATAGGTTGTCCAGAATTGGTTTCATGCAACGTAAAAAGCTGGCACAATATTACAGGACGTTATCACACAAGTATGCGATACAGGGCTCTATGCACATGCTGACCCGAATGCTGTCGGGAGGGAATATCCAGAAATTGATTCTCGCCAGAGAAATCGACCAATGGCGGGATCTCATCATTTTCAGTGAGCCCACATGGGGTTTGGATAGTGCGAGCAGTCAATTCGTCTATGATCAGATATGGTTGTTAAAGGAACAAGGCGCCGCTATCGTGCTGATTTCATCGAATATTGATGAAATTCTCTCCCTCTCGGATAAAATCATCGTTATGCACCGAGGGAAAATCGTCGCTCGTTTCAATCATTCTACCAATGAAGTGACAAAAGAGAAAATCGGAACATATATGTTGGGTTTAGCCCATCAGGGGGCTACCGATGATGATTAGGGTCGAACGGAAGCAGCGAAAAACTATCACCGCTTTGAGCGATTCGATCGGTGTGATGATCATAGTATGCATCGCATGTGCTTCGATAGTGCTATTGGCGTTGCTATTAAGCAATGACCCTTTAAAAACATTGAAATATTTTTTCTTTGGATCATTTCAGAGCATGTGTTACCTCGGTAATATGATCAATAGTGCGATTCCGTTGATCTTTGGAGGATTGGGAGTCTCACTCGCGATGAAAGCGGGCCTTTTCAATCTTGGAGGAGAAGGTCAGGTATATGCAGGAGCTTTTGTCGCATCGATTCTTGTTCTCGTAATGGCACCGTTTGGCATAGTAGGCGCAATCTTGGCACTATTGGCAGCAATAGGTGTCAGCTCACTATTGGCAGGTATCTCAGGAATGCTAAAAGCAGCTTGGAATACTAACGAGCTTATTACTTCGTTTTTAGTTTCTAACATTGTGCTATTAGTCGTGAACTATCTCATAGCCGGACCGTTCAAAGATCCCAATACGAATTTGATTGCGACTCGGAGAATACCACCTCAATTCATGCTTCCAAAAATCATGCCACCTTCAAATCTGAGTACTGCTTTATATTTTGCTATCATTGCAGTCATGCTAGTCCAGATATTTCTTTACAGGACAAAAAGCGGCTACGAATTGCGCATGTACGGTTTGAATAGCACCTTTGCCATCTATGGGGGTATTAGTCGGTCCAGGTATCAGATTGGGCCAATGATGCTGAGTGGAAGCCTGTACGGATTGGCTGGTGCTTTGGCAATATACGGAACATATTTTACGTCTATCAAAGAATTTTCTTCTGGTATGGGGTGGAATGCCATCGCGGTAGCTTTGATTGCCCGTTTCCGTCCGATGGCAATCATTCCTGCTGCCTTGTTTTTTGCATATATCGAGTCAGGAGCACGCAATGCGATGCTCCATTCCGATGTGACTTATGAAATCTCCTCTATCGTCCAAGCTGTAGTCTTCTTGTTCGTTACGAGCACTGTTTTACAGAAGGGTTCCATACGTACACGGAGGAACCTATGATGCAAACCCTTGGACCTATCCTGAACAGTGCGGTTGTCATCATGACTCCTTTGTTGTTGGCAGCGACGGGAGGATTATTCACTGAGCTTTCCGGAATGCTGAATATAGCGCTGGAGGGTTTGATGCTCATCGGAGCGTTCGGAGCAATCGTATTCACTCATTATTCAGGCAGCATGTTTATCGGAATCTTGGCCGGTATACTCTGTTCCATGCTCTTGGCATCATTGATTGCCACTGTTTCGTTGTACCTGAAAGCGAATGTGTTTATTACGGGTCTAGCTGCGAATCTACTCGTTTCTGGTTTGACGGTAGTGCTTTCTTTTAAGCTTTTCGGGAATAAGGGGGTGGTCTCATTTGTTAACATACCACAATTGCCATTGTTGCATCTCCGATGGATTGAAAAAATCCCGGTTATTGGAAATCTATTGATGGGCCACAACGGATTTGTCTATTTTAGCTGGTTGTTATTATTGCTCTGCAATTTTGTATTGTATAGAACTCCATTTGGATTGCGATTACAAGCATCAGGACTTCACGATCAAGTATTGGTGTCCTTAGGATTACGTCCGGCACATTATAGGTTTATCGCATTTTTAGTCAGTGGGTTTACCTGTGCTTTATCTGGAGCACAACTCACGCTGAACCTCGGAGCATATGTCCCTAATATTACCGCGGGTAAAGGCTGGATTGCATTGGTAGTAATATTTTTAGGACAAAAACGTCCGTTCGGATTACTTGTCGCTGCATGTATCTTCGGTTTGGCCGATGCATTTTCAAATTTTGCTCAGGGCTCATGGGATATACCTGCAGATTTTATCTTGGCAATCCCTTATATTCTTACATTAGTGGCCATCATAGGTGTTTCGATATATACAAAACGTAAGAGCAGGATCGGATAAATTTATGGAAACGAAAAAGCAAGGCAATAACCTGACAACATCCCAAAATGTTGCTCAAGCAGTTAAATTCACACTCTTTTCCGCAGGTGCCGGAATCATACAAGTCATTTCTTTTACTCTTTGTTTTGAACTGTTTGGATTTCCTAACAGACTCTCATATTTCATTGCTTTGGTATTGTCCGTGCTTTTTAATTTCACAGTCAACAGAGCGTTTACATTCAAGTCTGCCACGAATGTCCCGATAGCAATGATAAAAGTCGCTTTGTACTATGTGGTGTTCACGCCACTTTCAACTTGGTGGGTTGATCCCTTGGTGGACCTTGGGATGAATGAATATCTTGTACTAGCGATGACGATGATCACCAACTTTGTTACCGAATTCCTCTTTTGTCGCTTTGTTGTGTACAGGGGTGCCATCAATACCAATACATTGGGGATCAAAGAAGAAACTCGATTGAAAGCATTAGGGAAGAAATGAAACCGAGCGGTTATGATTCATAATCGAGTAAGTCAGATCTTTGTTATACGGTTAATGGTGTATTCAATCAAAATTTGCGAACATGTCTTGATACAGGTGTTTGATTAAAGAAGGCGTTTTCATAGTTATCTGATCGAACTCCACCGTTTCTTTTAGTGGGATTTCAACATCGATTCAGGTGATAGTATGGCATTCAGTTCTTTTTCAGATAATAGTTTTCGCTCTAGAACCAATGTGTATACAGCTTCATTCGTATCCAATGCTTTCTTGGCTATATCGCTACAAACCTCATATCCGAGATATGGTACCAATGCCGTAACCAGACCTATGCTCTGTTCAACCATCGTACGACAACGTTCTTTATTGGCAGTAATACCGACGATACATTTATGAATCAGTGTTTTGATCACATTTGTCAGCGTTTTTATCGAAGTGAATAATTTATAGGCGATCAGCGGTTCCATCACATTGAGTTCCAATTGTCCGGCTTCTGCCGCCAATGTAATAGCCAAGTCATTGCCTATCACACCAAAGGCGACTTGATTGACGACTTCTGGAATTACCGGATTAACTTTCCCTGGCATGATCGACGAACCTGGTTGCATCGGTGGCAGATTGATTTCATTTATGCCTGCCCTAGGACCTGAAGATAATAAACGTAGATCATTGCAAATTTTGGATATCTTTGCGGCGATTCGCTTTAATACGCCGGATACTTCGATAAACCCTCCCGAATCCTGTGTCGCCTGTATTAAATCGATTGAACTCACAAGAGGTAATCCCGTCAAGGTTGCCAAGTGTGCTGTCACTTTTGCAGCAAATCCAGCCGGAGCATTCAGCCCTGTTCCTATCGCTGTCGCACCCATGTTGATCTCATACAGTAATTTCTGAGCCAGACGAAGCCGATCAATATCTTCACCTACGGAATATGCCCAAGCATTGAATTCTTGGCCAAGTGTCATGGGGATTGCATCCTGTAACTGTGTCCTTCCCATTTTTATGACATCATGGAATTCTTCGCCTTTTTTCTCCAACGCTTCTTTGAATTCTATGAGTATCGCTATCAAGCCATCAAGCATTCTTGCGGAGGTGATTCTGATTGCGGTAGGGTATACATCGTTGGTCGACTGAGACAAGTTTACATGGTTGTTCGGGTGTATGTGTTTGTATTCGCCCTTGTTCCGTCCAATCAATTCCAAAGCCCGGTTGGCAATCACTTCGTTGGCATTCATGTTTGTCGAAGTTCCGGCACCACCTTGAAACGCATCTACTGCGAATTGGTCCAAGAATTTTCCAGCGATGATATCATCACAAGCTTTGACAATTACATTGCCAATGGAGCTGTTAAGGATGTTGTACTCCATATTTGTGATGGCGGCAGCTTTCTTGATATGGGCTAATGATTGAATGAATAATGGAAAATTTGAGATAGGTATTTCGGATATTACGAAATTTTCGATTGCTCGCATTGTTTGGATTCCATAATAAACATCTGCGGGAATATTCTTATCCCCCAATAAATCATGCTCGATTCTATAGGAATCCATAATTTTATCCCTCCCGATGCTCAGAGCTTCATTATAACACATGGCCAGAGATTTTTGTTCTTATTTCAGTAAATTCTACACACAAATCTGATGTAGATAAAAGAACAGCCCCCACAAATTTGCGGAAGCTGCAAAATACCCCGAACGCGATTCGAACGCGTGACCCCTTCCTTAGGAGGGAAGTGCTCTATCCAGCTGAGCTATCGGAGCATGGTATCCAGTTTGGTCGGAACTATGATACGCGAAAAGAGTGTAGCCGAAAATTCGATGTGGGTAAATACCATTTACGATAGACATGTCATGGTGTGTTAAATTCACATGATTGAGAAAACCTTAACCCATCCTTTGGCCCCTGAAATATTCATCAATTCATCCAGAGTCAATTCTATCGCAGTATTAGGACTTCCGCATGCAGGAAATACTGTTGAAAATCGTTTTAAAGATTCATCAAGAAATACGTTAATAGTGCCAGGAAGGGCAAAAGGACATACGCCTCCGACTGGATGTCCAGTGTATTTCAATGTTTCGTCAGGGCTGCACATTTTGCATTTGCCATCAAAGGCTACCTTGAAAAGCTTGTTGTCCAAACGGGCGTCACCTGCAGCCACGATCACGATGCATCGGTGGTTCACCATGATAGCCATCGTTTTTGCTATGCGTGCCGGTTCCACGCCGACCACTTGTGCGGCTAGCTCGACTGTGGCTGTCGAAGAATCAAAGATTTGTATGGAATCAGCCTTCCCCCATTGTTCAAGATACGCTACTACCTGTTCAAAAGGCATCTCCAAACTCCTAAACATACTATAGTTCATTGAAAACGTGCTAAGTGTCGATTATGAAACACCTAGCACGTTCGATACTTCATCGGATCAGAATAAAGATACGGTAAGGAACACGGTTGACATCAAAGATGCTATCAAAGAAACAACAGTAATCTGAGTATTGATTGATGGTCCTGCGGTATCCTTGAACGGATCACCGACAGTATCACCGACAACAGCCGCTTTATGTGCATCAGAACCGCGTCCGCCATGTTTTCCCGACTCGATGTATTTCTTTGAATTATCCCAAAGGCCGCCCGCATTGGACATGAATAATGCCAATAATAATCCGCTGACAATGTTACCGGCAAGAAATCCGCCAATTGCTTGAACTCCCCCGATGAATCCCACTAATAATGTGGCGATGATTGCCATCAAACCAGCAGGAATGAGTTCTTTTAAAGCCCCCACCGTAGCTATGTCAATACACTTATCATATTCGGGAATTACTCCCTCACGCCCTTCTTTTAAGCCGACAATCGTGTTGAATTGCCGGTGTATCTCGCTGACCATACGTTGGGCATTACGATCTACCCCGAGCATGAGCATTGCCGAGAAAACCGCCGGGATTGCAGCACCTACTAATAATCCGAAGAACACCTTCGGTGTCATGATGTCAAACCCTTGGATGAATTGAGGACCTTTTCCCATACGCATGGCAGCTTCATTCACTTCGGTGGTGAATGCACCTAACAGGGCTATTACCGTCAATCCCGCTGCAGCGATTGCAAACCCTTTCGTTACCGCCTTCACCGTATTGCCCGCACTATCAAGGGCATCGGTTATATCCAAAGCTTCTTCGCCCAACGAAGCCATCTCAACCAAACCCCTTGCATTATCCACGATCGGACCGTACGCATCGTTTGAAATGATCATCCCGACAATAGAGAGCATCCCAACGGCTGACATGCTGATTCCATACATTGCGTAACCTGGGCCGAGCGGATCACAAATCAAGTAAGCGGCCAGGCTGGCAACCGCGATACCTGCCATCGCAGGTAATACGCTGAGAAAACCATAGGAAACACCTGAAAGAATGGTGAATGCGGGCCCTGATTTTGAAGCATTGGAAACGTAATGTACCGGGTGTTTTGAATCATTGGTAAAATAGTCACTTGCAATTCCAATGATCGTACCTACTAACAACCCGATAGTGGCAGCAATCCAAATCCTCCATTCGAATTGTAGAAAATGGGTCGCTATTGCGGTGAGCACCGCAAATATTCCTGTAGTTACATAGGTACTGCTGTTTAATGCATGGGTAGGATTGTCGCGTTTCCCCATACGTGCTGTCCCTACACCGATTATTGATGACAATAGACCGATTGTAGCATAACAGAACACCGTCATCACATTCTTTCCATTGATGGTACCACCGTCAAGTGATAAGGCCATTACTAATGCTGCTGCCATCGAAGCGACATTCGAATCGAAAAGATCAGCACCCATTCCAGCAACATCACCAACGTTGTCTCCTACGTTGTCAGCGATTACGGCAGGGTTTCTTGGGTCATCTTCTGGTATTCCCAGTTCAACTTTTCCAACGAGATCAGCGCTAATATCGGCTGTTTTTGTAAAAATCCCTCCTCCGGCTTTCGCAAAGAGAGCAAGGGAACTAGCTCCGAAACTGAATCCGAGTAATGCTGTCGCATCTTTGGTAAGCATGAATACCAGTGTGACTCCGAGCAAACTGGAGCCGACAACCGCCATCCCCATTACCGCTCCTCCCCTGAATCCCGCGAGGAATGCTGTTTTTATTCCGGTCTGTGCCGCAATCGCAGCCTTTCTATTTGCAATGGTGGCGACCTGAATGCCAACCCGTCCCGCAAGCGCAGAGAAACACGTACCGACCAAGAACGATACCGCCATAATGATATTATCAGAGGCTCCCTTCCAAATGGGCGTCGGGATGAAAAGGAGAATCAAGATTGCGATGATGCCTGCAAATCTAGCAAGAATTACGTATTCTCGTCTTAAAAAGGTATTTGCTCCTTTGCGGATATATTCCCCGATCGTTTCAACCTTCTGACTTCCTTTCGGTTGGGCTTTGACCCAAGTATATAACCAGAGCGCCACGCCAAACGAAAGAACCGAGACGGCGATTGCCACAAGCCTGATGACCATACCCATTCAAAAACCTTCCTTTTTGGCACATAAACCAACTATCTTATTTATGCATACATGTATGCTAATTTTTAAAGCAAATAGATATTGTTTCTTGAAAGATATCGGATTGTGAATTTAATTCAGGAAGCACGCATATCCGAACCTGATACATCATGATCCTTCTGTCTTCACCCCCCCTGATAGGACGCTAAGCGTCCCAATTTTAAGAGCGACCTACTGATAAGTCAAGGAAAAAATGTATCAAAATTGCGATGGCCAAGAATGTTTAAGATAAGCTGTGCAAATGTTGAAAATTAGGTAAAATTTTAAGATTTTCCCTAAATCATAAGATGATATTTGGAAAAGTATTCCAAATTAATGAAAGCGTGTTGCATAAATATACCAAACTATGTATATAATTCCTTAACTTTATAGTTTGTCCACCGATCCTTTAGGGGTGAGGCTTTTGTGGGCTTCGGAAGGTTATTAATACCAGGAGGTATAGGTTATGAAGAAAATGTTATCATTTGCATTGTTGATACTCTTAGTCGGAGTATTGTTCATCTCATGTGGCGGTAAGAAGGAAGAGGGTACTGCCACCCCTGCTGGTACGACAGCTACGACAACTAGTACCGCAGCCCCGGCAAAAATTGAGAATATCAAGCTAGGTTTCATTGGACCCATGACAGGCGATTATGCCAACTACGGACAGCTGATTTCCAAAGGCGCCCAACTTGCTATCGATGAAAAGAACGCTACGGGCGGGATTGCGGGGAAAGCCCAAATCCAATTGATTATCGAAGATTCTGAGGGGAATCCTGAAAAAGGTTTGGCTGGAATCGAAAAACTTTCAAGTTCTGATAAAGTTGTTGCATTGGTTGGCCCGGTGTTCACCGGTGTAACATTTGCTGTAGGTCAACGTTGCCAGGATGAGGGCTTGTTGATGGTAACACCTTCAGGAACACACGCCGACATCACCAATATTGGTGACTATGTCTTTAGAACCGTACCCAGTGATGGCTTGCAGGGAGAAGTCGCAGGAAACTATTTCTATGAAGTGCTCGGCGTGCGCAAACTTGGTGCTTTGTATATCAAGAACGATTATAGCCAAGGATTGTATGAAGGTACGAAGGCAAGCTTCGAGGCTCGCGGCGGACAGGTTACGATTGCTGAAACCGGACAGATCGGTGACAAGGATTTCAAAACCCAGCTTACCAAGATCAAGGCTGCCGCTCCTGATGCCATCTATATTCCAAACTATACAGCTGAAATGGCCCAGATTCTCGAACAAGCCAGTCAGCTTGGTGTGAACATTCCGTTCTTCTCGAGCGATGGTTTCTCGAACCCTGAAATCTACGACTTGGCGGGAGCCTATACCGATGGCGTGGTCTATGTCGGACCCACCAAGGTTGAGGAATCCGAGAAAGCCAAGGCTTTTGTTGACAAATACACTGCAACCTATGGATTTGCTCCCGATTCATTTGCAACCAATGCCTATGACGCTGCCTATATCCTTTTCGATGCACTTGAAAAGGTGTACAAAGAGACCGGCAAGTTTGATCGCAAGGCGATTCGCGATGCTTTCGCCGCCACCAAGGATTTCCCTGGTGTGAATGGATTGATCAATTTTGCTGAAAACGGAGACTTGGTTGCCTATCAGGGATTGTACAAGGTAGAAGGAACCACTCCTGTATACTTGGGTGCCTATACCGTGGTAGATGGAAAGCTTGTCGAGGTTAAATAGTCGTCAAGCGCGAGTTTCTTGCAGTACTGGTGTCCGGTATGCTACTGTGGCATCAGCGACATCACAGACCTCCGCGTGTTGCGGAGGTCTGTATCTTTAAGGAGCCTTGCCATGGGGTCAGCAGCTGAATTCTTCCAACATTTGATGAACGGCTTAACCTTAGGGGGTATCTATGCACTCATAGCATTGGGCTACACGATGGTCTACGGGATACTCAAGTTTATCAATTTCGCACACGGCGACATCTTGATGGTGGGATCCTATATCGGATTGTTTGTCTACAATGCAATCAGGGGTCAAATCCTTGGTTTTTGGACTATCATTGCATTTTTCCTTTCAATGTTGGTCGGTATGGTGTTCAGTGCCGTGTTAGGGATTGCCATTGAACGAATCGCTTACAAGCCACTACGGAAGGCGACACGATTGGCTCCTTTGTTATCTGCTATCGGAGTATCGTTCATACTTTCCAACCTTGCAGCCTGGATGTGGGGTACAAAATCAAAGAAATTAGAGTATCCGTTTAATAATGCACCGCTACATATCGGTGGTGTGGCGATCACTCCGCACCAGATTCTTATCCTGGTGGTGGTTATTGTCATGATGGTTGCATTAAAACTGTTTATTGACCGTTCAAGGATGGGCAAGGCAATGAGGGCGACGAGCCTGGACCAGGACACGGCAAAATTGATGGGTGTCAAGGTCGACAGGATCATAGCATTGACATTCGCCATCGGTTCGGCTTTAGCTGCAACAGCGGGGTTCTTGATTGCCTTGGAAATCAAAGTGTATCCGAGCATGGGCACCATGACCGGACTGAAAGCCTTCGTTGCTGCGGTTGTAGGGGGGATTGGGAACATCTCAGGTGCCATGGTTGGTGGCATCCTATTGGGGTTGATTGAGACGTTTGGGGTTGCCTTGATTGGAATTCCCTATGGATTGCGTGATACCATCGCCTTCGCCGTGTTGATCATCATATTGTTGGTGAAACCCGAAGGGTTATTGGGTAAAGCAGAAAAGGAGAAGGTATAATGTTAAACTTTGTCCTTTTGATATTCATCTACAGCGGCATCTACGCTCTCATGGCAATGGGGCAAAATGTAATCACCGGATATGTTGGCCTTTTGTCACTGTGCCAGGCAGGCTTCTTTGCCATCGGTAGTTACGCCACGGCAATCTTGAGTGTCACCTATGGATGGAATTTCTGGCTCACCATTCCGATTGCCGGTGTGTTGGCGGCTTTATCAGGGGTCCTGATTGGATTGCCGACATTACGGTTGAAAGGAGATTACCTGGCTATCGCGACATTGGGATTTGGCGAGATCGTTCGTAATATCCTTAATAACTGGGATAGCCTTACCAGAGGGCCGATGGGAATTCAACGCATACCGATGGCAACAGTGTTCGGTCTAAAGATAAGCCCATATGAAAAATGGGGTTTTTTGGTGATGGTGTGGATCTTTGTATTAGTCGGATACCTCTTTTTCAGGCACCTCGCACGTTCACGAATGGGTAGGGCCTTGGAAGCGATCAGAGAGGATGAGATAGCGGCCTCTTCGATGGGAATCAATACCACCAAATACAAAGTGTGGGCATTTGCCCTTGGTGCGTTTGCAGCCGGGGTGGCCGGTAGTCTCCAGGCAGTGTTCACACTTTCAGTCTCACCAGGAACATTCACCTTCATGGTGTCCATCATGGTGCTCTGCATGGTTGTGCTTGGAGGAATGGGTAATTTCCTGGCAGTTATCCTCGGGGCATTTCTCATTCAGTTCATTTCCTACTTTCCGCAGTTGGTCGGACTTTCAAATATCATTCCACCACAATTCAAGCAGGTGCTTTTCGGCCTGATTCTGGTGGTGATGATGATTTGGCGACCCCAAGGAATCCTGGGGCGTGCTCCGAGGATGACGCTCAATCCAAAGAAAAAGCAACCTAAGGATAGCGACGGAGGTGAGAAATGATCTTGCTGGAGACCAAACAGCTCACCAGGGCATACGGCGGAGTAATTGCTGTCAGTAAAGTTGATTTTGAAGTCGAACAAGGGTTGATTACAGGTTTGATAGGTCCTAACGGTGCTGGTAAAACCACACTGTTTAATAATATCACAGGATTGGACGTGCCTACTTCAGGGACCGTACATTACAAGGGAAAAGAGATCACCGGTAAAAGTGCTCACTCAATCTGCAGGATGGGTGTTGCAAGGACATTCCAGAATATTAGACTGTTCAAAGAGTTGACCGTGCTTGAGAATGTGATGGTGGGAAGGCATTTCAAAGTTGGCACATCACCTACAAAAGGCCGGTTTGGCTCGGTTCTGAAGAGTTTTATCTCATTAGGCAACGAAGAATTTGAAATGAAGAAAGAAGCACTGCATTGGCTTGATTTCTTTGAATTGGGTGAATTGTCTGACGAACTTGCGAAAAATCTTCCCTATGGGCATCAGAGAGAGCTGGAGATTGCCAGGGCATTGGCAACCGAACCATCCTTGCTGTTCCTTGATGAACCTGCTGCTGGTATGAACCCGCAAGAAACCGAGCATTTGATGTCAACAATCAGGCGAATCAGGGCGCTTGGGATTACTGTCGTGCTCATAGAACATGACATGAAGCTTGTGATGAATATCTGCGATACCATTACAGTACTCAATTATGGTCAGAATATTGCCCAGGGAACTCCCAAAGAAATCAAGCGCAATCCTCTGGTAATTGAAGCCTACCTGGGAAAGGAGGATGAATGAGCGAACTTTTGACCATTGAGAACATTGGAGTGACCTACGGCAATATCAGAGCGCTGCATGATGTCAGCATGCATGTGAAAGAGGGTAATATCGTATGTTTGATCGGAGCCAATGGTGCTGGTAAAAGCACATTGCTTAAGGCAATCGTAGGACTAGAGCCTTTGGTAACAGGTATAATTTCTTATAAAGGAACGGTAATCGGGAATAGCCAAAACTCAAATAGCAATAAGCGGCGATTAATACAACTACTCAATTTCCGCGATAAAAAGAAGCTCCACCATGGTCCGAAATCCTTGAGAACAGATGAAATTGCCAGTCTGGGAATTGCGATGGTCCCCGAGGGACGACGTGTTTTTGCTGATATGACGGTTGAAGAAAACTTAGATATGGGTGCCTTCTTAGTCGAAGACGAGGCGATGATTACCAAGAAAAAAAAGGAAATGTATGATTTCTTTCCAATATTGGGAGCTAGGAGAAAACAAAAAACTCGCTCACTCAGTGGCGGTGAACAACAGATGATGGCTATTGCCCGGGCTCTCATGGCTTCTCCGAAGCTACTATTGCTGGATGAACCGGGATTAGGATTGGCTCCGCTGATTATCCAAGATATCTTTGAGAAGATCGCAATCATCAATCGTGAAGAAAACGTGACCGTCTTTCTCGTCGAACAGAATGCGAGGATGGCGTTGAAGTTATCCGATGAAGGGTATGTAATGGAAAATGGAGTGATTGTACTATCAGATACGAGTCAGGCATTATTAGAGAATGAGAAAGTTCGTGCGGCCTATCTCGGTGAATGACGTTTAGCTGGAATTTGATTAGACTCTGGGATACAATGTGGATAGTTATTTGAAATAGAACGTCCGGCTATGGAGGATCGAGATGATTATTGAGAGAAGGATGACGCGGAATCCTGTCACCGCAACTCCTGAC
>JAAYIV010000106.1 GCA_012523305.1 Spirochaetales bacterium | reverse complement strand
GGCATCCGAATGATATCGGATATCCATTATTGGATGCTAAAGATTTGAGAATTTCAGATTTCAAGCGTATCAAACAACAGGAAAAGACAAAACTGATCAGTTCGCTCATCGGACCGCTATTTACCCGTTATATCAAACTGAGGCATCAGAGACACGAACCCAAACCGTTATTTGATCCTGAAAAATGTATCGGTTGTGGGAAATGTGTCCGAATCTGTCCGGGAAAAGCTCTTGAACTAGACAACGATGGCCATGTCGTGGCAGATTATCGGTTGTGTATCAGGTGCTATTGTTGTCATGAAGTATGTCCTGCAGATGCAATTACAATTGAAGAGAGGCAGTGAAAATCAGTGGATATCGCAACATTGTTAGGAACTATCGGATTGGGAATCTTGCCGATTTCTGAATTACGGGGAGCTATTCCGTTCGCTTATTTCAGGGAAACGCCGCTATGGATCGCAGCTTGTTTAGGAATATTTTCCAACCTGCTCGTATCTCCTTTAGCATATCTTTTCTTAGCCTCGATTCACAAGATATTACATAACAAGTGGATGTTTTATACTCGTGTATTTGATAAGACGGTGCAACGGGCAAGGCAGAAGATTTCCGTTAAGGTAGATGTGTACGGATTTCTGGGAATCGTGCTGTTCGTCGGTATTCCTTTACCGATAACGGGAGCGTGGACGGGGACTCTCGGTGCATGGGTCCTTGGTTTGAGCAGAAAAAAAACTATCTTGGCTGTTAGCGGCGGAGTTCTGATGTCAGGTGCTATTGTCACATCGATTCTTGCATTGGGAAAAGGAGCGGCATCGCTTTTCGTAAAGGTCATCTGAACCGACTATCTTAATCCTCATTTTCCGGATGCATACGAAATTACACATGTGGTCCCGCAGGTATGAATATTCACTATTTTATATACACTGTATTGAATAAGTTGTTGCATAAGTATATTGTTTCGAAAACGATGCGATGGACTGTTGCAGACCATCGTACAATCTGCAACACCCAGACCTCCATCTATTCCTAGGAGGAGTGAGATGAATTCACCGTTCGATTATTCAAATACCCCGCTTACAGAAATATACGGAAGCCTATGCTTTAATGACACCGTCATGAAACGATTATTACAAAGCGAAGTATACGAAGAGCTCCTCCAGGTTCAAAAAGGTGCTATCGATCTCACACCCCAAACCGCCGAAGCAGTGGCGCAGGCAATGAAAGAATGGGCGATTGCCAAAGGTGCGACCCATTTTACGCATTGGTTCCAACCCCTTACCGGTAAGACAGCAGAAAAACATGATTCGTTCGTGAATATACGCAACGGACAGATGTTGATGGAATTCTCAGGTAGAGAGTTGCTGCAAGGCGAACCCGATGCCTCCTCCTTTCCGAACGGAGGACTGCGAGCAACATTCGAGGCCCGTGGATACACTGCATGGGACGCCTCTTCCCCCGCATTCATCAAGGATACCAATGGAGTGAAAACTCTGTATATCCCTACTGCGTTCTTCTCCTACAATGGTCAAGCCTTGGATAA
Source organism: Spirochaetales bacterium (assembly GCA_012523305.1). Lineage (GTDB taxonomy): Bacteria > Spirochaetota > Spirochaetia > Sphaerochaetales > Sphaerochaetaceae > JAAYDK01. Next base: position 7,336 of record JAAYIV010000106.1, on the reverse strand, counting down.
AAAAGTCCCGTTACTTCGATCCTGTGACGCACTGGAACGTCAAACATTACGCATGCTCAGAGCATTGGGAAATACAAGCGCGAAACATATAATTGTGTCAGTTGGTGCGGAACAAGAATTTTTCCTCGTTGACAGAGAATATTATGAAAAACGTCCCGATCTTCGTCTTACCGGTAGAACCGTGTTTGGAAATCTTGCTGCAAAAGGTCAGGAATTAGACGACCATTATTATGGAACGCTCAGCGATAGGGTGCTCACGTTCATGCATGATGTGAACCATCAACTCTGGTTGGTCGGCATCCCTTCACGTACACAGCATAAGGAAGTGGCTCCGGGCCAATTTGAAATCGCAGTGGTTCATGATCCTGCGAACCTGGCGACCGATAGGAACCAATTACTGATGAGGATATTAAAATCAGTTGCGCGAAGGCACGGCGTCAAGGTCTTATTACATGAAAAACCGTTTGATGGTGTCAACGGATCCGGCAAGCACAACAACTGGTCGATTTCGACGGATGATGGTCAAAACCTTCTCTCTCCTGGTGATAGTCCTGAAGACAATGTGTTATTCTTACTTGTCCTCACATCGCTTATCAAAGCCGTCGACTGTTATGCAACCCTTATCAGAGCGAGCGCTGCAACTGCCGGCAATGATCACAGGCTCGGTCAGAATGAAGCCCCCCCGGCTATTATTTCGATGTTTTTGGGTGATCAATTGCAAGAAATCCTTGAACATCTTGCCACTGAGATCCCCTATCGAAAACGAAATGGCGAATGGCTTAAGCTGGGAGTGAACTCACTTCCTAAGTTTCCGAAGGATATGACCGACAGGAACAGGACCAGTCCTTTCGCTTTTACGGGTAATAAATTTGAATATAGGATGGTAGGATCCTCGCAATCGATCGCCACCCCCAATACCTATCTTAACGCAGCCGTGGCCGATATTTTTGAGGAGGTAGCGGATAGGCTTGAACGATCGGAGGATACTTCAACAGAGTCAATTACTATCATTAAAGAATTTTACAACAATCATAAGCGCATTATCTTCAATGGAAACGGGTATTCGCAAGAATGGGTTGAAGAAGCCCAATCGCGTGGCCTTCCCAATATCCGTTGCACGGTGGATGCGTTGCAGCAAATGGTGAATCCAAAGCATGTCGCTATGTTGACAAGGCAGCGAGTGTTTACCATCGAAGAACTTGAATCGCATCTTGAAGTGTATCTTGAAATTTATAGCAAACAGATAAACATCGAAGCAGGAGTGATGGTCGAGATGGCTCAAAGAAGTATCGTTCCTGCCGTTACCCGTTATCTTTCTGAATTGTGCGATGATATTTCTAGTCAGAAAAAACTGGGATTTGCCACCGAGGAATTAAAACAGATTGCGAACCTACTCTCCAAGAATCTCAATGCGGCTATCAAGACAAGTGAGCACTTGCATATAACGATTGCCGAAGCATTAGCAAAGCGCGACAATGTTTTGGAACAGGCAAAGTATTATCATGAAAATGTTTGTGAGGTTATGACTGAACTGCGGTCGATCGTTGATATCCTTGAAAGGTATACTGATAAAGCCACTTGGCCATTCCCAGGATATGAGGAATTGTTATTCAGATTGTGACATTCATATGTTTGCACGTGAGTAGTTGCCACAGAATAAAACCGCACATCTTTTCCAAATAATCACCCTAGAAACAGAATCTATTGGTGTATGAGTGATTAATGATGGCAGAAAATCCCTTCTTTCGTATATGAGTTGGGCACAATCTACAATACAAAAGCATCCGGATGTTCCCCAATACTTTTACGTTGAATCAGAAGATATAACTTGATATTTGGAAATCCATTCAAGGTGACAATGAATATACTAAGACTCTCATGATTCTTATCATAATTCAAAGCCTTTTTTATCCCAATACGTGATATCATAACGGCCATGACAAATCAGAAACAGTTCTTACCTATCAGTATCTTATATGTGGTATACCGCTCGAGGGTTAAACTGAGAAAGAATACCTCTGCGGTGTTATGTCGACTTTTAGAATGACTCTTGTCCTGATTTCCATGCCCGGTTTGATTCAAACCAATTACCATCAGCCAATACATAGCAAGAACACATAATTTACACACCGTTGGAGAGTTTGATGAAGAAGTTATTTATTACAATTTTAATGTTTGTTTCAGTATTCGTACCACTGGCCGCCAACAACCTGTTTTCATTTCAAGGTATCACCCAGGTCCCTCTTTTCAAAGAACCCGCAGCTGATCCATATGCATTTAATTCTCATCTCAATGTTTTAATTGCACTTGATGAAAATCAAAGACCAAACAAGGTGTATTCAATCATTACTGAAAAAAATAATGCAGACGAATCTAATTATAGGGTTTTCTATGATTTTCTTAATTATAGCGATGATGCTTTCAAAGCAGATAACAATAAATATTTCAACATGAAAACTGGGGTAGCGATGAGTCTCTGTAGAATTCGCTTTGAAGGGTTCTCATGGTTTCCCTCCATAGATGTAGAAGCAAACCTCGCTGGTTATCTGAATACAATCTTTTGCATGTTCGGAAAGAACGATACTCTTGATTTTGATGGGTCATACTTGATTGGCGGAAGTATTCGCTTTGCGGACCTGTTAACATTCCGTATAGGACTGCACCACTTCTCTGGCCATTATGGCGATGAAATGTTGAATAAGTACTATGCTTATAATGCAGTTGATGCCAGTACACGTTTTAACGACGGTGCATTATTCACATATGCTAATGCAAGAGATGGTTACGATTATTATCTTGTTAGTCCTGTTGAGTATGTTCGTGATAATTCATGGATTTTTGGCGTTGCTACAGAAATTCCGGCAAATAAATTCAGCGTCTATATGTACGGAGAAGCGGAACTTCCTAAGAATCCAAGCTGGTTCAGGCCGCTTGCCCATGTTCCTGCGGATTACAAGAATCCGATCGATGAAGAAGGTAGACCTACGCTCATCGACAGAATTGGTGGTACGGCGGCTGATGGAGAGCAATTCCCACAGAACCAGCTTGATGAGGAACAAGTAATAAAAAGGACTGCCAGCGGTCGCTATAAGGCATGGAGAATCCACGCCGGAACAGAAGTACGTTATCCCATGAGTTTCGGATCTGCCTTTGTAGCGTGTGATGTTCAGTTTCATCAGGACGGCAAGACACTTCACAAGATTGGTGGTTACAACACCGAAAACCCTTGGGAAATGGAACTCACCATCGGTGGTGGTCTAGAGTTTGGAAACATTCTCAGTGACGGCAAGACGATGAGAATTGAAGCTTACTACCATGATGGCCGTGTACCAGCGACTCAGTGGTTTTACCAGAGGATGAAGAGTGTATCGATTGGGGTCGGAATCAACTGACATGTAGAAAGTATTATCAACAATCTTGTATGTAATTTGCTGTTCAGCGGCTTCTGCATCCTACGTCTTTTTCACCGTTGTTCCAGATCAAAGCCCCTTAGATTTATGCACTACTGGCTGCTTTATACGCTTTATCTCAAGAATTAGTATTCAGAAGGCAGTTTCGACCAATCATACGATGCTCATTTGTAATGGCGTATGAAGACAAACGTTCAAGAATTGACACAATACTTTGAGTATAATAATTATTCTCCTTCACAGAGTAACAAACCTTGGTACCCACGGAGAATTATGGAATCAGAGGTTTCCTGGATTTGGTCCTGCCGGGTATTGAATAATACCCTGAAGCTAGGATCCCCTAAAGCGTGAGCGATTAACGATGAAGGAATCTCTCTTTCCTTTTTACTGAAATTAAGTAGTATCAACCGTATCAAAGCCTCGGATTCCCTTACATAACATAACACATCAGGGATATCGTGTTGTAGAAACTTTATTCTACCTATTCGTAACGCTTCATCATGATTTCTGATAGCTATCAGATTACGATACATGTGTAGTAAAGAATTTACGTCGGCAATCTGCGTTTCCACATTATTTTTTTTATGTTCAGGATGGTATGGTAGCCAAGGACTGACATCCGATTGGCAAAATTGTCTTGACGGTCCCCACTGCATCGGTCGTCGTTGCCCGTCTCTTCCAGGATGGAACGGCCAATATCGTTTCCCTACCGGATCCTGTATCTGATTACGTGTTACTCGTTTATCTTTCATCCCAATTTCTTCACCGTAATACAAAAATGGAGTCCCCTTTTGCGTTAAGAGGAACATCGCAGCTATACGAGCTTTTTCTTCTTGGTTACCGAAGCGTGTGATAGCTCTTGTGACATCATGATTTGACAGCACCCAACAAGGCCATCGTTGTAATCCCAAAGATTCATACCAGATTTGTGCGGTCTGCTCGAATGTTTTTGCTTTCATCGGCAACCAGTTGAATGAAAAGTTGAAAGCAAGATTCAATTCATCTCCATCCTCTCCTTGATATGAAGCGACTATGCGCGGATTCCCAGGCTTCTCAACCATGATTTCACCAACGAGCATTCTATTTTCATATGTATCGATATGTGAGCGCATCCGTTTCAAAATCTCGTGGGTCTCTGGTCTATCCCGATCAAAAATATGTTGTTGCATATCATACGGTCGTATCGTTTGGCCCCAGGCGAACGGATTGTTCCGAAAAGCTTCGTCTTTAACAATCAGGTTAATTACATCCAATCTAAACCCATCGACCTGTTTTTCCAGCCAGAATGAAAGCTCTTTGAAAATCGCTTCTTCAACATCTGGATTTCTCCAATTCAAGTCAGGTTGTTCTTTCAGAAACGAGTGTAGATAATACTGACCGGACACTGCATCGAACTCCCAAGCATTACCTCCGAAAGCAGCTTTCCATTTATTCGGTTTCTTTCCTTTTACAGGATCCTGCCAAATATAGAATGAGCGTTTAGGTTGTGGTATGCCCTTTGCACTTTCAATGAACCATGGGTGTTGATTGGAAGTATGATTGAGCACCATGTCAAGGATTATTCGAATACCGCTTTGATGAGCTTTCTTGATCAATTCATCGATATCATCGTTATTACCGAAAATTGGATCAATAGATTTGTAATCGCTGATATCATACCCAAAATCATGCATTGGAGAGCGAAAAATCGGACTGAGCCAAATGGCGACGATACCAAGCCATTTTAAATAATCCAAACGTTCTATGATACCACGGAGATCACCGATACCATCGCCATTACTATCTTGAAAACTTCTTGGATAAATTTGGTAAATGACACCCTCTTTCCACCATGAAGCAAATCTATTCATCCGATTGACTCCTATAATTTCAGTATGCAATTGAACCGCGAAAAAGCAAGTTAATTACTTATACTGATTGTTCAATCGCTATTGTCATGATTTTTTATGCAAAAAGATGTATTGATGATTGGTATATTCTATTGTAAATGACTATAATTTAACTAAATAAATATTATTGCCATATATTGTTACTATTAATAACTATAAGTAATAAATATTGAAAGCTATAATTCATGTTTATTTTTATATCTTTTTTAGCTGTTCCTATATCGTATCATATACAATTTCTATATTTTTTATATTTTTTTTATATAATTTCTATATTTTTTAAGTATTATTCGAATATTTTTTTGAAAATTCTTTAAGAGCAAATCTAATCCCAGCAGCCCAACCCAATCCCATATCCATGAAAAGATTTTCCAATTCACGTTTAAATGATGGCTCTATGGAGAATGTTGTGAGAATCTTGTTCTCCTTTCTCAATCCTGGATCATTTTTGAACAGTTGTTTTGCTTTTTGTAAGGTTGCGCTCTGTTCAACATCATTTACAGTCGGGTTTTTCTTTAAAGCCATAACATCATCTCCAAATAACTGAATTTAATCCCTCTATTGCCTCTAATGTATTCACTTTCAGTCCCTTACCTCTTTGTTTAAAGACTTGCGGGGAAACGTTTGCTTCCTGTGCTTTCCTGAACACAGGGTCAACAGGAATTTTATATACTTTAAAAATTCCAGAGGTAGCAGCTTCATATATTTCTTTATGCTGGCGAATACGTCCATCAAAAGAATTTATTACAATACGTTCATGCTTAACCTGACTCCTGAGGTTCTTCCTGATTTTCTTCAGTTCATCAATGAATATCTCTAACCCATCAAGACTGAACACTTCTGGTGTCATCGGAGTGATCACTTCATCACTGGCAATTATTGCCGCACGTTCTAGTTTTCCCAACCCAGGTGAAAGATCTAGTATGATCCTGGGATATTTATCTTTCAACAACTGTATAAGATCCTGCAATACATACGGTTCATCTGCAATTTTTGTTTCTGCATAAGTCTTTAGACTTCCACCTATACCAAAGGTAGGCAATAAAAAAAGATTGTCGATATTTGGGATTTGGACTATAGCATCATCAACGTAACATGTACCTTGCAATACGTCAGCAAGTTCGTAATTAAGTTCACCAGTATAAAACCAAGAAGATGCATTGCCTTGTGGATCAACATCCACCAAAAGTGTCGGTATACCTTCCATCGCTGACTGGCAAGCAATCGTACCAGAGATTGTAGTTTTTCCTACACCGCCTTTTTGTAAGTGAAATGCTATCGTTTTACTCATAACAACCTAAAATATAGTATATACCCTATTAAAAGATACTACAATTACAATATGATAACTAGTAAAATTAATAATTATTTCAATTGTTCTAGATAAGTATCAATTGTCATTTTATATAAATATTGAAATTTCTTTAGAGATAGTTATGGCAATCCAACACGTTTTCAATATATTAATATGTATAGTTACGTATAAAAGTAATATAAATCTAGTGAGTTTTCTATATATATGTTATTACCATCAATAACATCTTGAGCATTCTCTCCAAATATTATCGATCAATTCCAATGGTTCGTGTGATCAAATTAAATAAAAGTGTTATTTTAATAATAACCGTTATTTCATACCTTTCTCGGTATTATTATATGTAGTTTATTTTGAAATGTTTTTACCTTAGGATTATCTTGATTAAGAGCGTTCATAATGATATCCGGTTATATTCAACCAATCGTATTTCGACAATGATTTATGTTCAGATAATATATTTTCAATTTAATTTTAATATGAGATGTTTATTATTATTATATTAATCTTATTTTTTTTATTCATATATTCTTATATTTCTAATATAATGTTTTCTATATTTATTATGTATGATATATAAGATAAATATATAAATTCATAAATTATTAGGGAAAATAATTTTTTTTAATATAACTTTTATGTCGTTCTTATAGATTTCTATGTATTATTTATTTGTTTTAGTATCATTTTAATTTTATTTTATATTATTTGTATATGTATTT
>JAAYIV010000105.1 GCA_012523305.1 Spirochaetales bacterium | reverse complement strand
TAGGAGCGTTTAATGTTATATACATATTCACAAAGCAGAAAATGGTACAAAGGGAACACTCATGTTCATACCACCCAATCAGACGGAGGCAAGTCGATAAAAGAAGTATGTGAGATGTATCATGATGCCGGATTCGATTTCATTGCGATCACCGACCATTGGAAAGCTTATCGAAAAAAAGAATCCGATCCAGATTTTGATATCCTTACGATCGATGGTATTGAAATTGACGGCAATGACGCGAGCGGACACTATTATCATATTGTCGCTTTGGGACCCGTCGCGGATATGACGGTGGATCCTTGTCTGGAGCGTTCGATTGAAATATTGGTCGCTCAGCACGCTTTTCTCATACTCGCTCATCCTTATTGGTCCGGTAATAGGGAAGAAGATATTAAGAAATTCCCATTTCATGCTCTCGAAATCTATAATCATGTCTGTTCCTGGCTAAATGGGAAAGGCACGTGCGCGTATCTCTGGGATGTCGCCTTGGAAGATGGATTGCCACTATTCGCCATCGCTTCAGATGACGCGCACCTGCTTCCGGCACACCCGGGGTGGAATGGCGGGTGGATCATGGTGCAAGCTGAAGAACTTACCCAAACAGATATACTTACCGCATTACGCAAAGGACGTTTCATCGCCACCACAGGACCCCATTTCAAATCGATATCCTATGATAATGAGACAATAGCATGTACTACCGGTGACATAGTGAAAGCCCGTCTCGTAGGAGCTGGCTATAGTGGAGACCGTTTGTGGTACGGCGGTGATGTTTTTAACGAATTCACATTTGATATCAGTAAGAATCCACGGTTGAAAAATTCGCCATACCTGCGGTTGGAAATCGAGGACGCAAACGGAAAGATCGCATGGACCAACCAGTTATAAGAAGATGAGGACGGTATCGGATAACACGGGTAATGTCATATCACTTTCGATCATGCATGGCGATCGAGTAGAGATCCAGTTCATCGTTTATCATCGGGAATCCCGATCGGCCGTATGTGATTCTCTCTGACGAAAACGCTGAAGCCGGATCATCCGTACCGGACCATACTCATCGTAGACGACCACATCATCACGAATCTGATCGCTTTGTTTGGCACATGCGGGTACGAAACTCTTGCCGGGGAGCTGTGACGGTATCTGTTTTTTCCTTGTCAATTTTTTTCATCATTGACACGCTCCGGTCACCCCTCTAGAATTAAACTAACGCTCAATATATGAGCATGGGCCCATCATGTAAAAGCTAACTGTCGCGTATTATGACGTGATAAAGGTAGGGACAGTAAAAACCGTATGAAAGACGAATATTTTTTAATCGTGAAAACAGCCCTGTTGTATTACCGTTATGATATGAACCAACCTGAGATAGCACGAAAACTAGGGTTGTCCCGGCAAAAGGTAGGTCGTCTGTTAAAACAAGCCAAAGAACAGGGGATTGTAAAAATCACCATTGATTACCAACCGAGCTATTCAGAAGAGTGCGCCGCAAAACTCGAAAGACTGTATAACCTCAAGGAAGCCTTGGTAATCGATGTACCCGTCTACGATGAAGAAGAAATAAAGAATGAAATCGGTAAGGCGGCCGCAGCATTCTTACGCAGGATCATGCGGGATAACGATAGCCTGAGCATTTCCTGGTCCAGCATGGTGTATCTCTGTGCAAGACATCTAGGACAGTTGAATCTTCAAAACATCACCTACTCGCAACTCAACGGAAATCATGAGAAAGTCCCTTACAAACACAGCGGGATGAATATCCTCAACATATTGACCCAGAACACTCGTGATTCGACCTCGTTTCCGCTGTTGGCTCCGATGAAGGTTAACTCCGAAGAACTCCTTCAGAGTCTTAAGGCCGACGACACGATCAAGCGTGCGATGCAGGCTGCCAGAGAGAGCAGGATAGCGGTGTTCGGAATAGGAAGCATCTCGAAGACTTCGATTCTATTCCAGGCAGGATACATGGATACCGATCTGGTCAACAAGTTGCAAGCCTGCGGCGCGGCAGCTGATGTGTGCGGTCATGTTATCAATTCGGACGGTGAATTGTGTGATCTCGATTCCGAAAGAAAAACGCTTTCGATCGAACCGGAAGAATTGAAGAAAAAGGAATATCGGGTGGCGATTGCCGGACACGAATACAAGGCGAACGCAATCTACGGAGCTCTTCAAGGTAATTGGTGTAATGTATTGGTCACCGACTTGCGCACCGCTGAACGGCTCATCGAGATGAAAACAGCTGACACTGCTGTTTCAAGACCGCATAGATAAAGTTGCATGAAGTCGATGAAGTTCTTATCGATTGTTGTTGTGATTTCTCACGTTCTAAATGACTCGGCATCAAGTACCGAACAGTACAGTTTCATCTCAGAAGCACT
>JAAYIV010000104.1 GCA_012523305.1 Spirochaetales bacterium | reverse complement strand
TGTTGCAAGTCATTTGAATATGATGTGTAGATAATCAATTCACCAGACGGTCCACCACCAGTCGCAGCCTTTTCTCCAACACCGCTTGCAAATGTAAAAGCGGACAACAAAAAAAGGACAACGAGCAAAGATGCTAGTTTTTTCATTGGGATCTCCTTAGATAAATATATGTATTAATTATAAGCTGTTTTTTATCATTTGCAACCTTTAACTTTGATATCTTTCTTAATGGAAACTGCCTTGGAGAATGCAAAATTAGCCAAAATTAAAGAAGTATGCCTTTATTTTCATAGACAACAATTAATTGTAAGGGGACCGATTGGATTTGTTGCATGGGAATTTTATGTACAGACAATGGTAAATTATTATTGATAAGGATACATGAAATACCATGATGATGTGTTACTAACAATGTGATAGATAGATGGTTAGAAATGAAAAAAGTCGCTGTTAAACAACGACTCTTCTACATGGAGGTAAGGGGAATTGAACCCCTGACCTTTTGAATGCCATTCAAACGCTCTAGCCAACTGAGCTACACCCCCAAAACGCACTGCCTAGCATACCTGTAGAATCTAGTTTAGTCAATATTCACTTGTCCAATTAAAACCCCTTATTGAAATCCAATCCAAATACTGTCGCCCTCTACTATTATCTATTCAGCTTCTTTATGAATCTTTGAGCAATGGGTCATGCTTTCACCTACTGGAGCATGGATGTGTTTGATATTAGAGGTGTTATTTAGATAACATAATCAATATATAATTAACAAATTGTATAATTAGTAACTAAATGTATCAAACCTATTGCATAAGAGGGTCGAAACAGGATAGATTCACCACAATCCCCTTTTCATTGGGATTGAATGTATGAGGTCTATAGATGGAAAAGATTAAGGTTGCGGTTATTGGAGCTACTGGTGCAGTTGGGCAAGTGTTCATGTGGATGCTTGCGGATCATCCATGGTTTGAGGTCGCGTATATCACAGCTTCGGCGGCAAGGGTGAACCAAGAGTATGCAAGTACGGTCCATTGGTTGTTACCGTTTGAAATGCCTACTTCAATCAGGCATACGATCATCAGTGAATTCAATGCTGACACTATGAAAAGCAAAGGGGTGAAAATTGTCTTTTCAGCACTCCCGGCTGAAGTTGCAGCCGAGGCTGAACCGCACCTAAGGGATTTGGGATTCTATATTTTCTCAAATGCATCGGCGATGCGCTATGACAAGAATGTTCCGATTCTCATCCCTGAGACTAATTTATCCACTCTTGATTTGATTACGGATCAAGGATATCCCGAAAATGGATTCGTAGTTACGAACTCCAACTGCGTGACAGCAGGATTGGCAATGGCCATCGCTCCGCTCAAGAAGTACGGGATCAAGGAAATATCGGTCTGTTCATACCAAGCGGTCAGCGGAGCAGGATACCCGGGGTTATCTTCATTCGATATTACCGACAACGTCATTCCATATATCGCCAAGGAAGAAGAAAAGATAGAAAAAGAAATTAAGAAAATCCTTTCGATTGATCCTATCGTGTACTCCTATTGTGTACGGGTGCCAGTCATGTTCGGGCATTTGGAGGCTGTATGGCTTACACTGGAACAAGACGTTACCACTGATATGATTTTACAAGATTGGGAAAATTTCACTGATTGTAACGAACTTCCCTCAACCCCGGAACGACCAGTCGTGTATAATCATACGAACGCATTCCCGCAGGCAAAATCAGCGTGGTGGGGGACTCCGCATGGCATGGAGGTCTATACCGGAAGGTTAAAGAAGAAAGACGGACGAATAGGATTCATCTTACTCGTCAATAATCTAGTGAAAGGCTCGGCAGGCGGTTCAATCCAGAACGCAGAGGCTTTCGTCACTCGATTCGGATTAATCAAACAAGAATCAAGGCAATAGGGAAACAACGGTAAGGCAATCGCGCACTTCAACCAAGAACCGTTTTCCTGTCTGTTCTAATTCCCAACTACCTCTTCGAGGGCAGTTGTCGCATGATAATCCCAACGAGTCATACCTGAAACAGCTTCGGCTGATAAACAGAGGCATGTTGAAATCTTTGCCCACCGGACTGGCTGTTTCTCGATATTCAGTCAGTTCGGTCGCCGGGTGCTCTACCCATCGGTATAACCCAACGAGATTAGGAAGTCGTTCAACTAATATGTCAACAGCCAAACTATTGGACATGTAGAGATATACATCTGCAAAACATGGGATATCAGGGTTATTTTCAGCCCATTTGATGTGGGCAACATTATTAAGCCCAAGGCGGAGATTGGCTTTGCCATAAGCGGAAGATAGGTCTTTCACAAGTTTGTTCAAAGATTGAACAAACAGCTCTTCTTCAAACATGACCGGTTGTAATGGAATGTACAGTTTATTGTCTACCATTGAAATATAATCCAGAATATTTAGACCGTGCTCAGATGCAACAAGAGCTTTGACTATGTCTACCCATATGATTCCCCGTTCGCCAGGGGGAATGATCATCGTTCGGGCAGGTAGTTGTTCCCATGGTGTGTGACCGGTAGTTTTAGTTGTGCGGGGCGGCTGGACCGAACACCATCGATCGTATAATTGATCGATATGCGCGTACCACTGACGTCTGATTTGTTTCAATTGTGACAATGGTAAAAAGACATGCTCAAACGTTCCATTATTGGTATGTCTGACTGAAAGCGTGCCCAAGGTGAATAAAGATGAGCCCGAAGATGCGAAGATTTTTAATACGTTATCGATGGTATTCTGTGGTGTGTTTGCGATTCCGATGTCGATTTGATATCGTTGTGTTATTGAAGGATCGAAAAATGTTGAACTGTGCAGTTCAATAATATTGTTTCCGATGAGGCACTCGATATCCATCGGTTCCCGATATGGTGTAAGGGCCTTTTCTGAAATAAGTGGGATTTCTTGGTCGTGTTTGGAAATCATGTATATCGGTGTGCCAGGTTCAATATCCACAGATTCTGGCAATAAGATATATACATGAGAAAGATGTTGTGAATCGATAAGTGATTTCCCATGCACATCCCACAGCTTGCCAAGACCAAATTTGACAGGTGTGTCTATTCCTGAAGATTCAGCTTTTCTGATGAGCAGCCCGTCATGAAGGGCAATGGGGCCGTACAAACGGAGCTTAGCAACCATCTCGGTTCGATTTGTACGAGTTTCCTCAATCTCACCGATCGCTATTCCGGTATGGGAAGGGTAGGAAACAGTTGATAACCGCGGACCTCTCCTACTATCTGATTTATTTGTTCTTCCGTATGATGAAAGCCATCCGGCCGAACGCTCTCTTGAAAAAATGATGTGTGCTTCTTTTCTCGCCTGTTCAATGGCGGAGCTATCATTTCTCCTGTCTAAAAGTAATCTGTAATACCGCGTAACAGCACCCACATATGCGGGGCTTTTCATGCGTCCTTCGATCTTGAGGGAATTAATACCTATCTGATCTAAAGTTCTTACCGCAGTACCGATATCGAGATCGGTCATCGAGAAATAATTACCAGACTTACTAGTGTCAGTACGGGTAAACCAGGTCCGGCAGATTTGCGCACATTCACCTTTATTCGCACTACGTCCGACGAGAATGTCAGATGCCATGCAAAGGCCTGAGAATCCATAACAGAGAGCTCCATGGATAAACACCTTCAGTTCAATATCCGGGCATGCCGTACGAATCGCTGCAATTTCATCGATGGTCAATTCCCTGGAAAGTACAACCCTGCTAAACCCGAGGGAAGCCATTGATTGCACTCCCGAAACAGTATGGACAGCGAGTTGGGTCGATCCGTGTAATAAAAGGCGATCAAGATATTGGGTTTTAATCATCTTGGCGATTCCCAAATCTTGGACAATCACGCCATCTGGTTCATACAGAGCAAGGCGACGAAGCATCGATTCTACTTGTGGCATCTCATGATCAGTTGCCAAGGTGTTTACCGTCACATAGAATTTTTGGTTCTTAGTCAACGAGGTTTTTAATCTTCCGATATCCTCGAATGAGAAATTCGTAGCTCCCTTTCGAGCCGAAAAACTCTGTAATCCGAGGTAGACCGCATCAGCTCCGTTTTCGAAGGCTACAAGTGCACTTTGAAGCGATCCTGCGGGAAGAGCGAGTTCAATCATCGACATACCTATTCAACGTTTCCCTCATTAGCTAACTTTAACTGTTGCAATATTTCTTTATGTCGTTTCTCAGTTAGCGGATAGAGAAACATGGGGATTATTGCCAACGTGCAGCTCACAAACGGAAACAAAGCAATGAGAGAATGGATTCCCAGCAAAGCACTATGACTTTGTTGGAACTGTCCGACATAAGCAGCCGGAGGAGCGACATACCCGGTTGCTGCCAATGTGAGTCCGATGAACCAGGCTGTCAACGCACTGGAAAGCTTCACCATGAATGTTTGGGTTGAAAAGATTATTCCTTCAGAACGTTTTCCGGTTTGAGCTTCTGCATACTCGATTGTATCGGCTAACATCGACGTTTGCATCACCAATGGAGAAGCCATTCCAATCGAACTCACACAGCTCCAGATCATCGCGATCACGAGATTGTTCCACCCGGAAATGAAGAATCCAAGCGAACCCAATGCGAAGATTGCGTTGAACAGGATGTACGTGTATTTCTTACCGATTTTTTTGGCTAGCATCGGTGTAAATGCAATTCCGAGAAGGATGAAAGGAATGTTGATCGCAGCAACCAGCGTATTATAATTTTCATTGCCCAGATTATATTTTGCATAGTAAATCAATGTTGATAATTTTGCATTGGTTGCGGCATTCACGAATAATCCTGAAAGAATCAGTAATAACAAGGGTTTGTTTTTTGTAAATGTGATAATGATGTCTTTGGACGAAGGTCGTTGATCATCGTTACTAACCGTAACACGCTCTTTTACCAAATAGAAGGTAATTGCAAAACACACGACCGTTATGATGCCATAAAATAATGCAGTGTACTGGAATCCGCGATCCGGCCGAGCTGCGTTTCCGCCGGCGATTGTTCTGAACAGTTGGATGAGTGGCCATGTACCGATCGTGGCGATGGCAACGGCGACCGTTGCAATAAACCTAGGATATACCACGACACTGTTACGCTCGGTGGTATCCGCAGTGATTGCACTCGACATCGCCCAATACGGTACGTCACTGGCGGTATATATCATGTCAAACAGGATGAAGGTGATATATGCCCATATCAGTTTGCCTGCAGGAGACAACTCAGGGGCCGAGAAACACATAATCAGGACTGGAACGAATAATATTGGGGTAAATAGAATCCATGGCCGGAATTTTCCCCATCTGGAGCGTGTCCTATCAACAAAAATTCCCATGATCGGATCGTTGATGCCATCCCATATCCTGGTGATCAACAACAGTGTGCCCGCAGCAGCCGGAAGGATTCCAAAGATATCCGTATAGAAAAAAAGGATGTAATTGGAAAACAAATAAAAAGCAAAATTTTGACCAAAACAGCCAATACCGTACGCAAACTTCTCTTTTGTTGAAACCTTGGCCGTTGCACTAACTACTGCATCTGCCATCAATAGGCCTCCTGCTTGACTGCAATGGATACGCAAAATTTGAACGATATCGGCTCAGTGTATCATGAAGTCACGATGCGGTCAAACAAGAGCCTTTTCAGTTTATGCCTTGCATGTAATTTTTACTTTCTTTATAATTTAATCGTACTATTGATATCTCGCAAGGGAGGTCTCACATGGCTAGCCAAATGCGAAAGGTACTTCAAGGAACGGTAATTTACGAACAGGGTAAAGACGGGGATACGTTTGGATATCTTGTGAGCGGTAAAGTCGGTCTGTTCCTAAATTTCGGAGAACCTGACCAATTCGCCTTGGATGAAATGGGTCCCGGCGAAGGTTTCGGTGAAATGGGAATGCTCAATGGTAGAAAAAGAGCTGTTACCGCAGTTGCCTTAGAGGATTCTGAAATAATTGAGATCTCTGAATCTGATATACATCAATTCGTAACAGAGCACCCTGAGGCAGCCGTTAGGTTGTTACAAGCGATGAGCAGGCGCTTGCAAGGTGCTACGGATGAAATAGTGCTTGCCCACCGAACCATCAAGGAATTGATTGAAGAGTTGGGAGATCATCCTGTTCGTAAAGAGAGTCTTAGAGCAAGATTGAAACGTTATGCTTCCTTTTTCTTTGAAATTCCCTCTGACATTCCTCCGGAAGTCTATATGGACTATTACTCAAGAATTAATCATCACTAAATTGTACTACCTATTAAGAACATAAGCTGTTTTTATTGCCAAAACTCCAAAAAAACAGTATCTTACTGCAATGCCAAAGATAACACATGCAATATGTGCTATGTGGATAAGGAGCAATTAATGAAATTACAAGACCTGAAGCACGCAGGATTGCGCAAATGGGTAACAGAAGTCGCTGAACTTACGAAACCGGAAGCAATCGTCATTTGTGATGGTAGTGAAGCACACTACAGACAGCTGATGGATGAAATGATCGCAAGTGGATTGGCAACTCCCCTCAATCCCGATAAAAAACCTGGATGTGTCAACTTCTTGTCTGATGTTTCCGATGTGGCCCGAGTTGAAAACAGAACCTACATTTCCTCGGCTAAGCAAGAGGATGCCGGTCCTACCAACAACTGGATCGATCCAGTTGGACTTAAAAAGACTCTTAATGGATTATATGACGGCAGTATGAAAGGTCGTACCATGTACGTGATTCCGTTCTCAATGGGTCCGATCGGATCAAATATTGCAAAAATCGGAGTCGAGATTACCGATAGTGCTTACGTTGTGACCAACATGATGATCATGACCAGAGTCGGGACCAAAGTCCTCGACGTGCTTGGAAATGATGGATACTATGTCCCGTGTCTCCACAGTGTCGGTAAACCTTTGGCCGAAGGTGAGTCTGATCATGGGAAATGGCCATGCGCACCGATTGAAAAGAAATATATCGCCCACTTCCCTGAAACCAGAGAAATCTGGTCATACGGTTCGGGGTACGGTGGTAATGCGTTGTTAGGTAAAAAATGTTTGGCATTACGCATTGCGAGCGTTATCGCACGTGATGAAGGGTGGCTTGCCGAACATATGCTGATTCTTAAGATTTCCAATCCTGAAGGTGTCGTAAAGTATGTCACCGCCGCATTCCCTTCTGCTTGTGGAAAGACAAACCTCGCCATGCTCGTTCCCACGATTCCCGGTTGGAAAGTTGAGACAATCGGAGATGATATCGCATGGATGAAGTTTGGGAAAGACGGTCGCCTCTATGCTATTAATCCCGAAGCCGGATTCTTTGGTGTTGCTCCAGGAACTTCTAAAGACTCTAACCCCAATGCACTCATCGCCGCTTCGAAGAATACCATCTTTACCAATGTTGGTCTTACTGAAGATAAGGATATATGGTGGGAAGGAATTGGGTATGATGCTCCCGGCAAGTTGACTGACTGGACTGGAAACGAATGGGTACAGAACAAAGCAGATAAGAGCCAGAAGCCGGCTGCCCACCCTAACGCGCGGTTTACCGCCCCGGCAGCACAATGCCCGAGCATTGCACCAGAATGGGAAGATCCGAATGGAGTTCCCGTCGATGCGATTCTCTTTGGTGGTCGAAGACCGCATACCATTCCTCTTGTTCATCAGGCACGTGATTGGAACCATGGCGTGTTCCTTGGTTCGATAGTCGGTTCTGAGATTACGGCAGCGGCATTGGACCTCAAAGTCGGTACGGTCAGACGAGATCCGTTTGCGATGCTTCCATTCTGTGGATACCACATGGGAGAATACTTTAAACATTGGATCAAGATCGGAACAAGAACCACTGTAGATAAGCTGCCCAAGATTTTCTATGTGAACTGGTTCCGAAAGACTGATGATGGCAAATGGTTGTGGCCAGGATACGGCGAAAATAGTCGTGTCCTCAAATGGGTGTTCGAAGCCTGTGCCGGAACGGCAAAGTCTGTCGACACTCCGATTGGAATCATGCCGACTATTGACGCCATAGACCGTCCCGAAGGTGTAAGCGAGGCTGATATGGCTGAATTGCTCAAGGTTGATCGTGAAGGATGGCTGAAGGAAGTAGAAGATGTCCGAGCGAATCATTACCCGAAATTCGGTGAACATCTTCCAAAAGAACTATCACACATGCTCGACGTTCTGGAGTCGAATTTGAAGGATTGCTGTGGTGGAAAGTGCTGTTGCTAACGCTTAGCCTAGAACGATAAAACATCCGTCCGGTATCATGCCGGACGGACTTTTTTGCTTTCATGTCGTGTGTTTTGTTATCTCGGAACGCTACTACAATTCGATCTTTCCCTGATGGATGGCATCTATCCCTGCAAGTAAGGCCCCTAGCGTATCACAAATCGGAGTGGGGATATTCAATACACGCCCGAGTTGAGAAGCCTTTAGGCAAAACCATTGATTTTCACTCATCCGCTTGGCTTCGACATCCTGTAACATTGAAGTCTTCCCTGACGGCTCAAGCGACGCAAATACCTTCTGGTAATGTTCAATATACTGTTCATCCAATCCTTTGATTCCACTCGCATGCGCTAAAGCGATCACTTCTCTTTGGGCACCGATGATTAATGTCCTTATCGATGTAATGGTTGCACATTGTCCATACGTTGCCCTCGTGATGGCACTGATTGAGTTAATGCTTACGTTTACCATGAATTTCGCCCACATCTCCAGATGAATATCTTTAGGTATGTTATTTTTGATGTGGGATTGGTCGAATAATTTCTGGATAGCACATATTCTTGGTGATAATACATTATCATTTTCCCCGAAAACGATGATCCCTTCATTTGAAAAATATATGCGGTTTTTATCACGCGTAGCATCAAGTGCCGTCGTGAATCCGTACAATACGTTTTGCGCTGAAAATCTCTGTGTCAACAACGCTTCGCTGTCCAGTCCGTTGAGCAGGGAAAGCACCATCGTAGATTCGCCGATATGCGATGCGATGGCATCGATCGCTTTTTCAAGGTGCATGTTCTTTGTGGCGATGAGTACCAGGTCAGCACAAGTACAACGTTCTTCCGGCGTTACATAATTGAAATGGATTTGATTGCCGTTCAGGAATATCTTGTCAGCTTCGTACCGTTCTTTTCGATGCTTGTCCACCACCACCCTGACGTGTTGATATCCTAGATATTCACTCAGTCGCCAAGCATAGATTGCCCCTACGGCACCAAGGCCGATTACCGAGACCTCAGAGATAGTCATCATATGTTCCTCGAAGTCGCTAACAATTCTACCAACCGTACCGCAGTAGTCAGTTGCGAAATGGCTATCGATTCACTCTTTGTGTGTGCTTTCTCATAACCAAGGCCTATTACCCCGATTTCAACCGATTTACCCCGAAGAATATTCGCATCGCTTCCTCCGCCGGTATTGATTTCAAAATAATTGACACCTAATTCCTTACAGGCTTTTTGCATGGAATCAAGGATTGGATTATCTTTATCCAATTGATATCCCGGATAGCTTTCTTCAACGTCGAATTGAAATTCTCCGCCAATCGTGTCAATCGCGTGTTGGCAACATTTCCGAATGTGATCTATGTGATGCAACGCTTTGCTTTGTCGTGCGCTGCGGACTTCAACTTCTGCCATCACGCGATCACAAACGATATTGGTATTTGTTCCGCCATGGATCGTTCCGATATTTGCCGTGGTTTCTTCATCAATACGAAGCAGGTGCATGGAATCGATTGCCTTTGCAGCAATGGATATGGCACTGATTCCCGTTTCGGGAGCAAGACCGGCATGAGCATTTTTCCCTTCGAATACAATCGTCACCTTATATTTGAACGGAGCTTTCACGATTACCGAACCCACCGGGGCACTGGAATCAAGCGTATAGCCTCTTTTAACAGCTCCCAAGCGATCGATTTCTACTTGTTTAGCCCCTTTTAGACCGGTCTCTTCAGAGACAGTGAAGAGTATCTTGATGGTCGGATGGGAAAGATTGTTATCTTGAATGAGTTCCAAAACAGTGAGGATCACAGCTATGCCTGCCTTATCATCTGCTCCCAATGCACTGGTCCCATCGCTTTTGATCATGCCGTTCTCGATTATTGGACGGACTTCGATTGCTAATGGAACCGTATCCATGTGAGCGTTGAGTGCGATAGCTTCTTCATCGACCCTGTCGTTACTGGCTTCTAGAATGGCATAGATGTTCCCTGCAAAATCCGTGGACACCAAACAGTGTAGCTGTTGTAATCTTGTTTCAAGATAGTTGGCGATTTGCGACTCTTTGCCTGAAGGAGAGTCTATTGAAACCAGTAGTAAAAACTGTTCGAGTACCTGATGAGATGAACATTTGTCCATAACGAGACCTCCAACGATCATATGTAGTGAGCATACCATCGATACTCGTCGTGGGACAACTGTGTCTCTACTGGACTTTTACCGACTTGTTTCGTATGGTGATACCATCACGCTGATGGGTAAAAAGGTTATGGGGGAGATTATTACTTATTCACCAGAAGAATCTCAAGTCCTTGAAGACTGCATTAGAATTCTAAGGTTGGCAGATTCTCCTTTGGCTGAGGTTGTCGTTTCCAGAAGTCACGATTTACAGGCACTTGCCCAGATAGTGAGTCGAACACCCTCTCCCGTACGAGATCTTTTTAACAGTTCTTCCCAGAGAAATCTAGAAAGCCTTACGGAGAAAATGGTCAATCAGGGATTTGACCAAGTCGTTAATCTTCCGGTCAAAGCGGTGTTAGGACATGGTTTCACCGTCAGCAAGCTTCATCTTTTCGGACTTTTGGGAAAATTGACGATCAGTGAACCTTTGTTGGCTGATTATCGTTACGAAGTCGAAAACCTCTACAATGATATTTTGTTCACGCTCATGGCTGAAGATCTTTACTCGAGCATATTGTCAAATAGCACTGAGTCGGACCCATGGGTACACAGGGCAGCCAAAGAATTGGTTGACATGTGGGATTTCAGGACAAGCAGTGAAAAAGAGACCTTTGCACCATACATCAGAGACTTATGGAGAGCCCGTCATACATTGGTTCCCGTGTTGGGGACGTTAATGGGGACCATGGAGTTGATGCGATTAAGTTCATCACTTCCTCATGTTTGGTTGGCATATTTGCAACTGCCCGATGAAGATTTGAGTATGAATTACGCTCTGGAAGAATTTCTATTTGATTTAAGTTATGAGCAGATATCAACATTGCGTTCCTATATGAATTCCCATAAGATTGCCAGCGTTGACAGGACGATGGCAGTTTCTATCCTCAAGAGTCTGAATCCAAATGCAATCATTGACAATGACAATCAGAAAGACAGATTCTCAGGTATGCTTTTGTATCATTCATTTCTTAAAAGACAACGAAATGCCCGCAACAGACGATGCGCATCCCAAAATGGTCCTGCAAAGACACTCGAAGAGTATTTCGTTACCTATCTTCTTACCATTGAACCGTAAAATTCAATTAATGCAACTTTATGCAACAAATCAGAATAATTTTAAGGTTTTTACATAATCATACAGTAAAAATGCATCTTCCCTCTATACAGATATCTTATGCTCTGATATGCTTTCGCGGAAAGCCTACCATTAAGTAAAGGAGACGACTTCGTATGAAGCAAAATTCGGACATCTACATGCCTTCCGACAAACCACCTTTGTCAAAATGGATCCCTTTAAGTTTCCAACATGTTTTCGCCATGTTCGGTGCTACCGTTCTTGTTCCTATCCTTACCGGATTGAGTGTCTCCTCAGCATTGTTCACTGCTGGTACGGGAACATTGATTTACATCTTGATTACTGGAGCAAAGGTTCCTGCATTCCTTGGATCTTCGTTCGCATTCATTCCCGCTTTAATATCGATCTCCCAAGCCTATGGGGTGCCTTATGCTATGGGAGGGGCGGTTGCTGCCGGTATTTTCTATGTGATTGTCGCAACAATTATTAAATCAACCGGAACCGGATGGCTGAAGAAGGCCCTTCCACCGGTAGTCATCGGTTCGGTAATCATCGTCATTGGGTTGAATTTAGCTCCGACAGCCATGAATATGGCAATGAAAACCAATGGAGGTAACGGAGATTATAGCTTGGTATTACTGTCAATTGCGTTGTTTACCCTTTTAATCACCGTTGTTTCAAATATTTTCTTAAAAGGATTTTTCAATACGATACCCATCCTGATCGGGTTGGTTTCTGGATATCTGTTCACTCTCATCATGGGCAGTATCGTTCCGGCTTACAAATTGATTGACTTCAGTGCAGTGAATGCAGCACCGTGGTTTGGTCTTCCGACATTCAAATTACCCAAATTCAACTGGGTTCCTATGCTCACGTTCGTGATTGTCTCATTGGCAACTATCTGCGAACATCTCGGAGATACGATGACGATTAGTAAAGTCGTCGGCCAAGATTTTTATGTCAACCCGGGCTTGCATCGGACAATCGCCGGAGACGGTGTCGCCACTGCTTGGGCAGCATTGTGGGGCGGCCCTCCCAACACGACATATGGAGAGAACATCGGTGTGATGGCCATCACCCGTGTGTACAGCGTATGGGTGATCGGCGGAGCCGCGGTTATTGCAACTATTCTTTCATTCTTCCCGAAATTTGGAGCTCTTATCCAGACAATCCCGACACCGGTTATCGGTGGGATTTCGATGCTGTTGTTCGGTATCATCGCTTCAAGCGGTTTAAGAAACCTTGTTGAAAGCGGGGTTGATTATCAGAACAAGCGTAACCTTACTATCTCTTCGGTAATTCTGGTTATCGGTATCGGAGGAGGTTTGGTTGCTTTTTCGATGGGCCAAGGCCTTGATTTCCAACTCGGTGGCGTTGCGCTGGCAACCGTTGTAGGAATCATCCTTAATCTGGCAATCCCAAAAACAGTCGGGTAAATAGTGAAGGGCAGGCTTAAAAACCTGCCCATTTGTTTGTTTAGATGTTACGATAGATATATGCATCCATACACATATATAGAATCAGATATTTCATTGCAGGAAGTTCTGCAATCATGGAACAGCACAGGTATCAACACGATTGCTATGGATTTTGAAGGCGAATTCAATCTCCATATCTACGGAGAACATCTTTGTCTGATTCAGGTATTTGATAAGCATTCCTTTTATATAGTTGATCCGTTTAAAGTAAGTAAAGATGCTTTGAAAGAGTTTCTCGAATCTCAATGGCTCGAAAAAATCATGTTCGATTGTTCCAGCGACGCCGCATTGGTACGCAAACAATACCAAATTCATCTGGCAAACGTATACGATGTCAGGGTCACTGCAACAATCCTCGGTTATAACGGGAATCTTTCTTTACTGAAAAGCCAATGCCTCGGAACCGATCCTGTGAAAGGTAAAAAGAAACATCAGATGTCTAATTGGCTAGTCCGTCCGTTACCTGGGAAAATGATCGAATATGCACTGGAAGATGTTGAAGATTTATTTACAATAAGAGAGGTGCTAGATAGGCAAGTTCAATCTAGAAAATTGGAGAAACAAGTGACCTCAGCCCAAAAGAGGATCGCAGTTGGAAAAGGTCCCGATCTTCCCGGGTATAAGAAATTACCGGGGTATCGAAGTCTATCCAAAGATCAAAAAATTTATGTGCGTTGGTTTTTTGAAAGTCGGGACATGTTGGCTAAACGAATGAATGTTCCGGCTGTTAAGATTCTTGAAAAATCAAGAATTATCGAGATGGCTAAACAAGCTCCGTTAGATTCACAACAACTGAATGCCTATGCATACCATAAGGATAAATCGGTCCAAGACAATCTGGTGGCCCTTATGACTGTTGCCAATGAAGGAGCTTGCAAAGAAATTACTCACAAATCCGCTTTGCCCCAATTGGTTTGACTTTATCAAATACCCCCTTTAGTATGATGAACAGAGGAGGTGGCTATGAAAAACTATCAAGCGAATGATACGCGGTATTCCACCATGACATATCGAAAATGTGGGACTAGCGGACTCAAGCTCCCTGAGTTGTCGCTGGGGATGTGGCTTAATTTCGGATCTGAAGCGCAAGATGATGTTTGCAGGGAAATTCTTCTTACCGCATTTGATAATGGAATAACCCATTTCGATTTGGCCAATAATTACGGACCTCCTCCAGGAGCCGCTGAAATAAGATTTGGTCAGTTATTTAGAAATGATTTATACAATCATAGGGATGAATTGGTAATCTCTTCAAAAGCAGGATATTCGATGTGGGCAGGTCCTTACGGGGAATGGGGAAGCAGAAAACACATCATCGCTTCTTGTGATCAGAGCCTTAAGAGGATGTCTCTGGAATATGTCGATATTTTCTATCATCATCGCCCTGATCCGAATACTCCGATCGCCGAAACGATGGGGGCATTAGCACATTTGGTGTCTTCCGGAAAGGCCTTGTATGTTGGAATATCCAATTATCATCCTACTGAGGCTATCAAAGCGATTCAAATTTTAAGAGAACTGGGATGTCCGTTCGTGTTGGATCAGGTTCGTTATTCTATGCTGGATCGATGGGTAGAACGAGAAGCACTTGTCGACAGCATCTATCCTCTTGGGATGGGAGTGATTTGTTTCTCCCCGCTGGCACAGGGATTGTTAACTAATAAGTATTTGAACGGAACTGTTCCCGAAGGCTCACGACCGACTCACACTCAATTTCTCAGAAAAGAACAGATTACACCAGAGGTGGTGAACACACTGCGGCAATTGGATGCGATTGCAGAATCGAGAGGCCAAACGCTATCACAAATGGCAATTTCGTGGCTGTTGAAGGATGAAAGAATCTCATCGGTACTTATCGGCGCGAGTTCCAAAGAACAATTGATTGAGAACCTGAAAGCTCTGGAAAACCGTGAGAGCTTCAATGATGGGCAACTTCAGGAAATTGATAGGTTGACATTGCAATAGGTTTGTCTTATTTCCTATAAAAAGTATGTTCCAACGGCAGCGAAGTCCTGAATTTTCCGTCAAATCGATAATAGGCGTTTTGGACAGCGGGAGCAGAAGGAATCGTAGCCAATTCACCAATTCCTTTTGCCCCGAAAACTTCTGGATTAGGTACTCCGCTATTGACAAATATTGCTTCAATCGGAGGGACATCAGTCGCTTTTAGTAAACCCAATGTCCCGTAGCGAACTTTTGGATATCCCTCTTCGATCGGAAATTGTTCCGTAAGAGCATAGCCTAGACCCATCGCCACTCCACCTTCCAATTGGCCTTCGACAGCTGTCGGGTTGACCAAAGTTCCCACGTCACACGCTGCGCTCACCGACTCTACTTTTCCATTGTCGTCCAAAATAACCACCTGAGCTAAAAAGCTATAGGCAACATGACTTTTCGGATAAGGTTTTTTCGATCCCATCGGGTCGGTTATCCCTACATATTCACCGTAATATTCCTTACCTTCCAATGTTGATAGTAAATGATTGTTTGCACAAAGTTCCTCATATAAATCAAGAGCGGCCTTTCGAGTCGCCTCTCCCGTGAATACTGTCTGGCGTGATGCTGTACTAGTACCGGAATCTGGAGTTCTTATGGTATCTGGTGTCTCACAAACTATCAAATCAGCATCGATCTTAGTCGTTTGACATACAATTTGCGTGCATACCGTTGCCAACCCTTGTCCCATGCAGGCGGCGGAGGTTCTGACGTGGATCTTTCCCTTTTCCACAGAAAGAATGCAACGTCCAACATCCGGCACGCCAACACCGAGTCCGCAATTTTTATAGCCGCAAGCGATTCCTGAACGCGGATGTTTTTCATATGCTGTTTTTACAGCCAGCAGGCATTTGTCCAAGGCGAAACTGTTATCTCCAATCTGCCCGTTAGGAAGTACTTGGCCAGGCCTGATCGCATTTCGATAACGAATCTCCCAACCAGAAATGCCAACTAACTCAGCCAGTGCATTGATACTGCTCTCTATCGCAAAACATGTTTGAGTTACACCGAACCCTCTAAAAGCACCACAAGGAACATTGTTTGTATACACAGCGGTTCCTTCAATATCTATGTTCTGATAGTTATAAGGGCCGGCCGCATGAGTGCACGCTCGTTGCAATACAGGTTGCCCTAACGATGCGTATGCACCGGTATCTGCAATAATACGTGATCGCATGGCCGTGAGATATCCATTCTTGTCACAACTGACGGTTACGGTCATCTCCATCGGATGCCGTTTTGGGTGGATGTTTATACTCTCCTGACGAGAAAACCTCACTTTCACCGGTAATTGTGTATGCCACGCCATCAGAGCCGCATGATGTTGCACACTCATATCTTCTTTGCCGCCAAACCCGCCACCGACCAACATTGACCTACAATGAATCTTCTCATGATTGATTTGTAGCATGTTGGCAATTTCGCGTTGCTCGTCAAAGATTGATTGGCTGGCAGTGTAGACAAGCAGACCATCATGTTCAGGCATTGCAATGGCACATTCGGGTTCCATGAATGCATGCTCCGTATGATCGGTATGATAAGTTTTCGTAACCTTGTATGCTGCTTCGGAAAAAGCCTTTTCGACATCCCCGCGTTGAAGACGCTCAACAGCGAGGATATTGCCTTGTTCATGGATATGGGGGGCATCAGGTTGCATGGCACGAGTAGTGGTCGTGATGCTTTCCAGCACGGTATAACGCACCTCAATCAATGCCAGTACTTCATCGAGGCATTCTTTTGAACGTGTCGCCACCAATGCTATCGCATCCCCAATATACCTAGTGACGCCAGTTATCGGAATAAGCACATCCCAATCTTGTTTGATATGTCCGATCTTGTTATTGGGAACATCTTCTGC
>JAAYIV010000103.1 GCA_012523305.1 Spirochaetales bacterium | reverse complement strand
GAGAAGAGAGCAGAGAGTCGGTGCAGAGAACCTTGATAGAGGATGCGGTCGCCCCATTCAATCTCCCTGATGTGCGCGAATACATCGATAATTTGCGCAAGAAACATGAGCAGATCATAGATAATGTGAATCTTGATACGGTCACCTATACTGGATTTGATGCTCAGAATAAAGAGAATGCGGACCGTGTCATAACCACCTTCCACGACTTCATCGAAGAGAACAAGAATCAAATCATAGCGCTACGAATCATCTACAGCGAGGCATATAAAGATCGCCCTATGGTCATCGAGCAATTGAAGGAGCTCTATGAGCGATTGAAATTGAAGGGAGTAACGGTAGAGCGCTTATGGGATTGCTATGCGATCAAGAACCCCAAAACCGTAAAGCGCTCTGCACTAGCGAAGGTGACGGACCTGGTATCCCTCATTCGATTTGAGATGGGATATTCGGATACTCTCACCCCGTTTGCTGATCAAGTCAACTTCAATTTCATGCAATGGACGCTGCGCAAAAACGCCGGTGCTGTTCACTTTACCGAAACACAAATGGTATGGTTGCGATTGATCAAAGACCACATAGCCACCTCACTGAGCATTCTCCCTGAAGATCTGGATTTGACCCCATTTGACCGAAGAGGAGGGTTGATGAGCTTCTATGATGCGTTTGGAGACAGCTACGAGGAATTGTTGAGAGAGATGAATAGAGAATTGGTGGCATAATGGAGAGCATGAAATTAGATTTAGTAGAGTTTGGTAGTATAATGAGCATGGTTAAGGGAAAAAAACCCATTGCACAATCAAATAACAAGCAAGATGGCTTTGTACCATACATAAACATTAAGGCATTCGAAAAGGGAGAAATCGAACAGTACGCACATCCAGAGAAGTGTATAGCCTGTAATGAAAATGATTTGCTGATAGTCTGTGATGGTTCGCGCTCTGGGCTAGTTGGTAAGGCAAAAGAAGGTGTTGTTGGATCGACGCTTGCAAAGATTAGCGCAACAGGCATAACCACTGATTATCTATACTATTTTTTACAAGGAAAGTATGAAATATTAAATTCAAGAACGAAAGGCACGGGCACTCCTCATGTCGATCCGGAAGTGTTGAGGAATTTTCGACTGGTTATTCCAGATTTTTCGGTTCAAGAACAAATCGTTAGGCGGATTGAGGAGCTCTTCTCAGAACTAGATAAGGCCATAGAAACCTTGCATACCATCAAGAAACAGTTGGAAACCTATCGGCAAGCGGTATTAAAAGAAGCTTTTGATAATCATTTTGGAAAAATCAAACTTGAAGAGTTATGTTCATTCATAACAAAAGGAACAACACCTCCAAAAGATACAATGGGAGTTAAAGGACAAATCCCTTTCATCAAAGTATACAATCTGACTTTTTCGGGCGCGCTAGACTTTTCGATCAATCCCACTTTTATAACAGAGGAAATCCATCGTTCGATCTTGCGGCGTTCGATAGTCTACCCAGGGGATGTCTTGATGAATATTGTTGGACCGCCAATGGGGAAAATATCAATTGTCCCCAATACATATCATGAATGGAATATAAACCAGGCTATTGTGAGATTTCGTTGTGGTAAAAAGTTATACAATAAATATCTTGCATATTATTTGAGTTCTTCTGCTACTGTTGAGTCAATGAACTCACAGTCAAAAGCTACAGCAGGTCAGTTCAATCTCACGCTCCAAATATGCAGAAATATCGAAATACCATTACCAGAATTTTTTATACAATTCCAAATCGTAGAAGAAATTGAATCTCGACTCTCAGTGTGTGATTATATCGAACAGATGGTAGATTCTGCGATTGAGCAATCCGATGCTTTGCGAAAGAGCATACTCAAGCAAGCCTTTGAAGGAAGGTTAATATAATGAATGAGCATTCTGCTACTATCGTGTCAAAGGTTAATGGGATGTGTAATCCTCTCCGTGATGTTGGTGTTTCATACGGCGACTACTTGGAACAACTTACATATCTGATCTTCTTGAAGATGGCGGATGAGTTTGAAAAACCACCATACAAACGAAAGATTGGAATTCCTTCTGGTTTTTCCTGGGCTGATATGAATACACTTAAAGGTGTAGAACTGGAAGATCAATATAAGCTGACCTTAGAGAAACTGGGACGACAAGGGGGTATCCTTGGTAAGATCTTCAAAGGAGCAATAAACAAGATTAACAATGCTGCTATCCTCTATCGTATCGTCCAAATGATTGATTCGGAGACATGGGTTGCTCTCTCATCAGACGTCAAGGGTGAGATTTACGAAGGGTTGCTCCAAAAGAACGCCGAAGACGTGAAGAGTGGAGCAGGACAATACTTTACCCCTCGTCCCCTCATTAATGCGATGGTGCAGTGTATTCGACCAGAACCAATGAAAACAATCGCTGATCCTTGTTGCGGTTCTGGGGGGTTCTTTCTTGGCGCTCAATCTTATTTAGCAAACCCGAAAAACTACTCTCTTGACCGGGAGCAGAAGGAGTTTCTCAAGA
This sequence comes from Spirochaetales bacterium, assembly GCA_012523305.1. Lineage (GTDB taxonomy): Bacteria > Spirochaetota > Spirochaetia > Sphaerochaetales > Sphaerochaetaceae > JAAYDK01. Next base: position 637 of record JAAYIV010000103.1, on the reverse strand, counting down.
ATAAAACATTCTGGGGAAATGAGCTTGTAGCCTCTACATTCAAGCTTTGTTTGATGAATCTCTATCTTCATAACATAGGCGACATCTACGGTAATCTTCCTGTTACCTTGGGTGATGCGTTGCTTACCGATCCCGGAACTCGCGTGGATTACGTGCTGACAAATCCTCCATTCGGAAAAAAGTCCTCCATTACGTTTACCAATGAAGATGGCGAGCAGGAAGAGGAGGACTTGGTATATAATCGTCAAGACTTCTGGACCACGAGTTCCAACAAACAGCTGAACTTTGTACAGCACATCAACACTATCTTGAAGGCCACTGGAAAAGCAGCGGTCGTGGTCCCCGACAATGTCCTGTTCGAAGGTGGGGCAGGAGAGATCGTTAGAAAAAAACTGCTGGAAATTACCGACCTCCACACCATTCTCCGGTTGCCTACGGGAATTTTCTACAAACCTGGAGTCAAAGCGAACGTAATTTTCTTTGACAAACGCCCCGCGAGCGCTGAGATGCAGACCAAGGATGTGTGGGTGTATGACTTTCGGACCAATATTCATTTCACACTCAAGCAACGTCCATTGACCGATGCAGATTTGGAGGATTTTGTGCAATGCTACAACGCACCCAATCGGTATGACCG
>JAAYIV010000102.1 GCA_012523305.1 Spirochaetales bacterium | reverse complement strand
CCAGTAAGGGTGACCGACCTTACCAATTGCTTTTCAGAAAACATAAACACAATCAATACAGGGAGAATGGCCATCACCGAAGCAGCCATCATCACCTGGTATTCACTTGACGATTCTTGGACCAGGTATTTCAACCCGATGGGGAGTGTACGGTAATTTGTTTTGTTTGTGATAATCAAAGGCCATGTATAGCTCTTCCAGTGACCGAGGAATGAGAACATCACAGCAGTACCGATGGCTGTCATGGAGTTAGGGATGATTACTTTGGTCAATATCCGATAGTATCCGCACCCGTCGAGCTTCGCTGAGTCGAGCAAGTCGTTGGGAACCGTGACGAAAAACGACATCAGCAAGAATATGGTGAAAGCACTGAATATTTGCGGAAGAATGATTCCGCGATAGGTATCTATCCAACCCGCCCTGCTTACCAACAGATATAAGGGAATCAATGTTACGATCATCGGCACGAACATAGTGCTCCGAATCAGGTTGATGAGGAAATTTCTTCCCGGGAATCTTAGCTTACTTAATGCAAAAGCAGCAGTTACAGATAGTGTGATTTCCAACAAGGTTTGTGCGACTGAGGTGTAGATACTGTTGAAATAGTAACGGAAGAAAGGAATCATCCTGAACACTTCACTATAATTGTGCCAATCCCAACTGCTAGGAATCCATCTAGGCGGATAGGCATATACGTCGGCAGTGGTTTTAAATGACGATAAAATCATCCAGATAAAGGGGAATGCCATGACTATCGAGCCAACTGCCAAAATGATAAAAACTGTCCAATTATAGCCGGTTAGTTTTCTATGTCTCATCTTCACATCCCCCATCACGCCAAATCAATGGTTTTCTTGCCACCCAACCGGCGTTGGATGAGTGTCACGATCATAATGATGATGAATAACAGCAAGGATGCGGCACTCGCTCGTCCCATCTTTGCATTTTGGAAAGCCTGTTCATAAATGTAGACCACCATCAAAGCCGTCGAATACAATGGCCCGCCCTTTGGTGTCATCACGTTGATTTCAGCGAACACCTTGAATGCGTTGATAATGCCAATCATCACCACAAATGCAACAATTGGACGTAAAAGTGGTAATTTAATTTTTACTAACATCTGCCAATTGTTCGCACCGTCAACTTTTGCAGCATCGATATACGAATCGGGAATATTCTGTAATCCTGCCAAGAAAAGGATCATGTTATACCCAACTCCCTTCCAGACTGAGAAAATGATGATTGACATCAACGCTGAATTTTCATGATACAACCATTGTGATGTAGGCAATTTCAATGATGACAGAATCTGGTTGAATGGACCTATACCTGGATCGAAGAACCAAATCCAAATAAGGCTTGAAGCGACCACAGGAACGATGACAGGAGCGAAGTATACCGATCGTAATAATCGTTTGACAGGAATATGGGCATCTAGCATCAGAGCCAAAGCCAATGCGAGCGTAGTATCAATGGCCAGTTTCACAAACGCAAAGAAAAATGTATTGCCCAATGCTTTCATGAACTTGTCATCTGTGAGAATGTAAGTAAAATTCTTAATTCCGTAAAATGAAGCTTGACCAGATGTAAGATTGAAATTCGTAAAACTGTACCAAACTACTTGGACTGCGGGAATAATGAATAAAAACAAGATAACGACCATCGTAGGAATAAGCAGTACAGTGGCAGCACGCACTTGATCCCTCTCGTATATCTTCCCCCGAATGGTTATCCTATTGCTTAATTTTTGCATCGGTGTTCCTCCTGCGAAGGTACGTGTCGTACGGATCCTTGATTGATCTGCCAAACAGGAATGCTGTTCGGTTTATACGAGAATGTAATGGAATCATATTCCCTGACATAAGGATTCCCATCGATAATCACATGAGCATCAGGTCCTAGTCCCGTTAATGTTATGTTTTCTGGTGACTTGAATACTAGTTGATGTATCGTTGCTAATCTTTTTTCATCTTCGTGCGAATTGAATGTAACTAAAATCTTATCACTGATAATTAATGCTGCGGTATCGTTTTGATACGTTCCTTTAATCAGATCTCCCATTATGGCTCGACCATACAAACGGTCGAATTGTAATGAAGATACGACTATTTGTTTCACTTTTTCAGATGGGATATCGCTTGGCTTGACCACTACCTTATCATTAATGGCTATCGAAAAGTCTTTGGAAGCAATGTGCTCACCGGGTATGACAATTACTTGATTACCCTGTCCTACCATTGCCGTAACTGAGAGATTGCAAGTAATACCGTCAATAGTTCCAAGGAAGGTATTGCCTATTACGATATCATTGAAGCCAAATCCCAAACGTCGGTCACCATCATACACTGCTACCGCACCTGTTGGAACGATACTCCCGGTTCCTGGAATAAGCATTGAAACTTTATCTATCGGTATCGATACAATTGGTCCTACATTGGCGGTTCCTGCGGCGATTCCTGCGATTGGGGGCGTCGACAACCCCGATTCCTCGGTCCAGGTAATCAAGGCGTCCGCAACATATGCTGCCAATCCGTCACCGCCGACAGTAATGAACACATCGGAATGCGCGATGCATAAAGTTTGGACAGCGTCCTTAATATTCTTTTTGTAAGAGAGTCTATCAATCGGTTTTTCAGGCACAATCACCTGGTGACTACCGCTAAAAAATGATGCTCCAAAGAGTTCATGGGTGATGATATCATGACCTTTGCATGCTATCGAGATATCTGTAGCTATCGCATGGTAACAATGAGTCGGATCATTATTTTTATTGAATAATACCGCCACGCGCATCAACAGACCTCCTAGGGGACTATTACAACTTTAAAGGCCTTTCCCATGCGTAACAATTCGAATGCGTTCGCGCCTTGTTCGATGGGAAATATATGGGTTATCAGCCGTTTATAGTGCTGTACATTTTGTGAAATCATCTCAAAGGCAGTATTGAATTCATCCATCGCATAGCCCGAACAACCGGTAAGCGTAACTTGCCGATAATGAATAGAATATGAATCGGTTGATAACATTTCTTCCTTCTTAAGTCCGCTAAAAAGCAATACCGTCCCGCCATCCGCAATTGATGTAACGTATTGATTAACCAATTCGGCTTTGTTGACTGCAATCACCACATTATCGAATGCTCCTACATCAACTTCACCGGGTGCGTAACAATCAATTCCCCAAGAGGCCACAGTTTCCCGACGATTTTCATTTGGTTCGACAACCGATACGGGAACACCATTTTGGAGAAAATAAAGGGCAAACAAAGCTCCCATGGGTCCACTGCCAATGATCAGGACGTTGCTATATTCGTTTATCTTAAGCTGTTTGATTCCATTGAGAACACATGCGAATGGTTCTACCAACGTGTAGGCTGTCATATCGGGGTGTTCGTTATTGATAGACGGTAATTTCAATACCGCTTTATAATCAGACGGTAATACCACATATTCACAAAAGGCTCCGCCTGATACAAAACTTTTATTTTTACAGAGAGCTTTGAGACCTCGTTTACACATGTTACATGTACCGCATTCTGCATAGGGAGCAACTACGACCGGATCTCCAATTTTGAAACCACTGTCCTTCGGTGCACGAGTCACATAACCAGTAAATTCATGTCCCAGGATTGTGGGTGGTTTAAAATAGTGATGCCCTTTCAAATATGTCTTCAAATCTGTTCCACAGACACCACAACCGGCGACTTTTACTACAAAATCACCTTCAGGGTCTGCAATCTGTTGCAATTCAAGCTGTTCTATACCGGTATACATCAACGCTTTCATGATTTTCCCTCCAACATCCTCGACAACTCAACCGCTGTCAACTCATCGGTGATCAGATGATTGAAATACTTTCTCTGTGCAGCTGCGATAATTCCGGGAACTTTTGAAGATCCACCGCAAAGACAGATTACTTGGCGTACCGAAGAAAGATCTTCAATCTTGAATCCTAGGTATTCAGGCTCATACCCTGATTGGCAACTGTTGCCATCCTTATCAAAGAATTGACCCAGAATATCACCGATTGCTTTTGAGGAACGTAATCGGTCGATATTTTCCTTTTTAAATTCAGTCATCGGAAATCCTGCGACATCAACAGAAACACCCAATCCGATAACTGCAATCTCAAGATTTTTCCAAGCATCCAACAATGATGAAAACATTTCATGTTTCATCGTTTTTTCACGGATTTGAGCATCGATCGCAAATGCCGGTCCGCTGAAATAGAGGATTTGACCTCTCATCTTTTCTGCTATCCGATCTACTATAGAGTTGACCTGATACCGCCGCTCACGCATGCCCAAACTTCCCAACAACGGAACAAACCATGTTTCCGATACTTTTTCCGAGTAGTCAATTTCCAGAGCGGTTCTGTAGATGGTTTCGCCCCAACCTATTCCGACATATTGTTTGCCAATAAACATTTCTGGTAAAATATTCGCTGCAGCAATAGCGATGTCTTGTGTTCTCCGTTCTCGATCAGATCCAGTTTTAACTAATTGACTGGCAATAAATACTTTTTCTAAACCTAAGGCATTGGCCAACTTTTTCTCCACATCATGCTTATCTGATGCCGGTGGAATAATCTGAATGTGTACGATTCCCTCATCCTCAGCTTTTGCGAGTGAACGAGACACTTGAGGTCTTGATATTCCTAATCGCTGCGATATCTCTTGTTGTGTTAAGTGATCATTATAGTACATCACCGCAATGCGATATAAAAAATCACGGCCATCAGACATAATTGACTACCCTCTCAATACCTTATCCAACAAGTGAATTAGATGTAATGGTTGTTCGTTTTGAAATAAATTCCTACCAAAGGCAAACCCTTTGCATCCATCACTAACAACTGATGCTGCGACTTTGACGATATCCGCGTCTTTTGGTCCTCCCGCAAGGATAATCGGAACAGGACACCCAGCTACAACAGAAGCGAAATCTTCACAGTAGAATGCTTTCACAATATCTGCACCTATTTCTGCTGCAATCCTAGCACCATTCCGAACAAATTCCGGATCGTTATTTTTCGTATAATCAGCGCATAGCACTTCCATAATGACAGGAATAGAATATTCATGGAAAACCTCAGCGGTTCGAGCAGCTTCTATCATAGATTCCTTATCATGTGCACCTTGGAGCACCAACATAATCAAGATAGCATCTGCTCCCGATTGAAGAGCCTGTTTAGGTGACACCATGACTGAGTGATGATCATCAAAAGAAGAAGACATGAGAGTCCCCCCCAACGAAGCTCTCATAATCAATTTTTTCCCTTTAACGGTATCTGCATTCAATAAGTTAAAAATCCCTGGATTTATGATGAAAGCATCCAATTCACTATTCACCAATGTTTTGATTGTGGAGATAGGGTCTACAAGACCATCCATCACCCCATAGATTTGGGGATGGTCCAAAGCTGCTGAAAACAGAGTTCCTTTATTATCAAACAACCTGGTAGTGTTGCGTTTCAAACCGTTCATGAATCCCTCCTAAGCTGAACATCTGTTCATAACATATGTTCATATCTTAGTGTATGACAGGTTGTATCAGCTGTCAATTGAATATGTTGAATATTTGATTGTTAATCTCTTTAATTTGTAATTGGATTTACATATAAATATTTGATGGTTCAAATTTCTTGAAATGAATTAGTGCACAAGAGCCGTTATTCAGGCATGAATATTTGAGCTACTGCTTCATTGAATGTTTATATGGATTGTTACATATGTCCTGTTGAGACAATTTTATAATCAGATTAAAAGAAAAGGACTAGCATAGTTTTCAATAATATATTCGAATTATCAATTAGATGTGTGAATTAAAAGGAGGGGCTATCGCAGTTATTTTTTATTGCGATAGTCCCTCAAAATTGTTCTAGGTTTACTTAGAACTGTGCAACGTTAGAAAGTTCAATTACGTTAACACCTGTGTCGACATACTGGTAACCACCGAGATCCTTGCCATTAAGGAGGTCAACCATTGCATAAACGCCTTTGTAACCCATTTGATACGGATTTTGTCCCATGATGCAAAGCAAAGCTCCATCTTTGATCAATTGCTTGTTTGTGTCTGATGCATCGGAGCCGCAAGCGATGACTTTGATGCCAGCTGCAAGAGCTTCTTTAGCAGCATTGCCAGCACCAACCGTTGAGCCTTCGTTCGAACCGTAAACTGCTACACAACCCTGAGCAATATAATTATCAGCAATTTCTTTTGCTCTTGTTGCATCACCATCGCAATATTGTGTCTCAAGCAATGTATATCCCTGGCCTTCAAATGCATCCCTAAAACCGTATTCACGTGTGTTACAAGATTCAGTCGCCTTATTTACACCGATGATACCGATCTTACCTGATGTTACGCTTTGGGCCTTGAGTTCTTGAAGCAGCCTCTCACCAATTTTCTTTCCACCTTCTCTGTTATCGGTAGCAAAAAGCCTCAGTGTATCAAAGTTTGCCGGAGAATCAACATACATAATTTTTACACCAGCTGCCTGTGCTTCCTTAAGAGCAGCAACCGGGGCATCCTGTGCGTTTGCAGCAAGAAGGATACCATCCTTACCAGCAGCAACAGCATTATTGATTTTCTCAATCTGTTTGTTATCATCTTTAGTATCAGGTGAATCAAATGTGACTGTTACGCCAAGTTCTTTGGCTGCATCCTTTGCACCTTCAAAGCAAGATACCCAATGCTGGTCCATTGAATCCATTGTAATCAGACTAACGTTCCAGGTCTTCGTTCCAGAATCTTCCTTTGCACCAGTAGCAAATGCTACGGTTGCAAGGCAAAGCACGAGAAGTACCACTAGTAATTTTTTCATACTTTTTTCCCCTTACAAATTATAATTTCATTGCAACGCAATGAGTTTTTATTGTTTTTTACTATCTGCGAGTTTTGGTTTTCTATTCCTCACGATAATATCAAGAAGAACCGCGACTATGATGATGATTCCAATTACAATATTTCGTATTGCCACTGGAGCATTTGCAAATTGTAAACCGTTCTGAAGGACTGACCATATACAGGCACCGACAACAGTGCCGATGAGCTTACCCGTACCACCAAGGGTTGAGACACCGCCCATCACGGATGCCGCCACACCATACATCTCATAACTATTGCCAGCATCCATGGCACCCATCCCTGCAGAACAACACTGTGTGATACCGACCAGGTAACTGCAGAATGCTGAAACCAAGTATGCGATGGTGGTAGTTTTTAGGACATTGACTCCTGATAACCGAGCAGCTTCAGGATTTGAACCCAATGCATAAAGATAACGACCGCTCTTTGTTCTGTTGAGAATAAAATTGAATACGATAAATACTGCGAGAGCTATCCAGACACCGTTATAGATTCCAAGAAACTTTCCGTAATAGAAGAAGTTCCTGAATCTGTCGACGGCTTCGGCCGTCTTCTCGATCGTATTTATCGCCCCCGTGTTATAATTGTTGTTCACTATCTGGGCAATACCACGTCCGATGGTCATCGTACCCAGGGTTGCAATGAATGGCGGGAGCTTGAACCCAGCTACGAGATAACCGTTTACAAGACCAAACAATAGGCTCACTAACAAGGTGAAGAATGCCGCAAGCCATGGATTCATCCCCTTGGTCATGAGTGTTGCACTCATCATGGTAGAAACACCAACGACTGAACCGATCGATAGGTCAATGTTTCCAGTGATGAGAACAAACGATTGTGCTATTCCTATGAGGATGATCGGTGCAATCTGCCGCAATAAGTTACTAATGTTTCTCTGTGAGAAGAACAGAGGATTGATGATACCGAACGCAATGCACAGTGCGATTAGTCCACAAGTGACCGTGAACACCTGTCGCATTCCTTGTTTTGAAAGCTGCCTTTTTAATAACCCATTCTTTTCCATATTTCCTCAACTCAATTCGATATTTTATTTTCAAAACGTGTTGCGAGAGTAAGAACTTTTTCCTGTGTTGCTTCGTTTCTGGAAAGCTCACCGGTAATCCTGCCATCACACATAACAATGATCCTATCAGCAACGCCTATTATTTCAGGAAGTTCTGAAGAAACGAAGAGACATCCGATTCCTTCCCGTTTCAGCTTGTTCATAAGATGATAGATCTCAACCTTTGCCGCGACATCAATACCGCGTGTAGGTTCATCAAACATGACCATCTTGCTGTTGCCAGAAAGCCATTTCCCAACCACCACCTTCTGTTGATTTCCACCAGAAAGATTCTCTGCATTCACATCAACGGTAGGAAGTTTAATGTTGATATCCTGAACAGCCTTCTCAGACATCTTGTAATCATTTTTGAGTTTGACAACGCCTGCCTTGTTTGAAATGATATCCAAATTCGGAAGGCTGATATTTTCTCTTACGGGAAGTTTGATGCAAAGTCCATCCGTTTTCCTGTTTTCAGGAGCAAGGACAATACCTGCAGCAATCGCATTCTTTGGATTGTTTATCTTGATTTCCTTACCATTTAAAAAGATCTGGCCGTTTTCTTTGGGATCTGCACCGAATATGGCTCTAGTGGTTTCTGTTCTGCCTGCACCCATGAGGCCCGCGATCCCTACCAATTCTCCCTTACGGATATTGAAGGACACATTTCGGACCATGCGGCCTGCATTGATGTTCTTAACTTCGAAGACCACCTCCCCCACTTCGCAGTCGACATGAGGATATTTCTCCTTAATCTCACGACCTACCATATGGGCTATGATTTGATCCATGGTAAAATCTTTGTAGCTTCCACTAGTAATAAACTGACCGTCTCTCATAATTGTGACCCGATCAGCAATATTGGTAAGTTCTTCAAGTCTGTGTGAGATATAGACAATTCCACAACCCGAAGATTTAAGGTTTCTGATAATATTGAAGAGCTCATCGATTTCCCTTGATGTTAAGGCCGATGTAGGCTCATCCATAATTAGGACTTTTGCATCTATTGAAAGTGCTTTTGCAATTTCAACCATCTGCTGTTTGGAAACCTGCAGACTTCCGGTGATTGTTTCAGGGTCGATCGAAACTCCAAGTTTTTCCAGGATTGCCCTAGAGTCTTTGTTCATTCTCTTATTGTCAATCAGGCCATATTTCACAGGCTCTCTTCCCAGAAAAATATTCTGCGCCACAGTGAGGTGTTGGCACATGTTAAGTTCTTGGTGTATGATTGCAATGCCTTTTTCGTTTGCAATCTTTTGAGTCATGTTATGAATCAGTTCATTGAAAACTGTAATTTCACCCTTATCTTTGGTATAAACCCCACTAAGAATCTTGACAAGAGTAGATTTCCCAGCACCATTTTCACCCAGTAATGCCATTACTTCACCGGCCTTTAGATCGAATGAAACATTCTCAAGTGCTTTGACTCCAGGAAATGACTTACATATTTGGTTCATTTGGACAATGTAGTCTTGCATTGTAATCTCCTGCTACTCTTCATCGATTAGCGCATTTAGCCTCGTAATACATTCGGCGAATGCTCGACCGGTATGATAAATTGCCTTCCATGGGTTCCCAATGTTGCTAATAAGGGGCTTACCAGTTCTTTCTAAAAGCTGCCTGCTTTCACCTACTGAATAGTTCATGAAATATTTCTTATCGAATTCCCACAGATCTTTGTAAATATTTAGGTATGTTTCATTTCTTGTCATGCAATAACCATTAAGATAACCTGTAAGGCTCTCCCAGTTTTGCCACCATTCCTTATCGGTCACTAATACCTTCCCACTGGTAAGTCCATCACGATACATGCCGCCATATTCATGGTCATAGCCGTATTTCATCGCAAAATCGAGAAGCTTGATGAGAAGGTCATTATCTTGATCAGTTCTCTCTCCGATCGTGGTGAGTGCAAGATCTCCAAGCCAACTCAACTCGACATTATGTCCGTAGCTTGTAGTGTCAGTGGGAGTTGGAATGGTTTCATTGCTTTCTCTTTCAGCATTCCATGTTCTCATGATATTGATAGCCGGAATTGATTTGAAAGCAAGGTCAAACTGATTTCTACCATATCCTATTTCATCGTTGACCATATGTGTCTTAATGATATACCAGCATTCTTGAAGCTTTCGTTTATGGATTTCCTTTCCCGTTGCCTGATAGAGCGTAGTAAACGCTTCGAGTAGGTGCATATGGATATCGAGGCTTTTTCTGTCTCCTGCGTACGAACCGCTAGGTGATATTTGCCAGCTTCGTTCAATGTTTTCATAATACCCACCCCTGAAATTGTCTGCTGCGTATTTCTGAATTAAGTCAAATCCTAGTTCCGCATATTCAAGTGCTTTTTTGCTATTGTAAGTTATTGCATATTGTGCAAGTGCATAAACTCCAAATCCCTCACCATAGGTTAGCTTCGCAGGATCTACAATCGACCCGTCCCGATTAAGCAGCCAGTAGAATCCACCAAACTCCTTATCCCAGAATTCATTCATCAAATATTCTGCTCCCTGGTGTGCAGCAGCTTTCATTTTAGGCTTATCTTCTTCCTTAGCGAAAGGAAGCAAATATGATAGTCCCCATACCATCCTGGATTGAGTAACGATGTTCTTTATACCGTTTCCATCGTATATTCCGTTTTCATCAAAACTTGTGAGATATCCGCCATATTCTTCGTCAATACCGTTATCTAGCCAAAAAGGAATGATGTGATCTCTTATGGTAACAAGCATTTCATTTCTGTAGTCTAAAAGGGTTTTCATTTATTCTCCTGTTATGTATAGAGTGGAAATCAGTAGGCAGATTCCCGTATAATTACTGTTGTTTGGATTTTTTTAATACCACTAAAAGTATTTTTTCCCTCTAAGCGATTCAAAAGCAAGGTAACGGTTTCCCTACACATAAGTTCTATAGACTGTGACACCGTGGTCAAAGGCGTCTCAAGAAATGCAGCATTCGATATATCATCAAAACCTGCAACTTTAATGTCTTCCGGAATCCTCATTCCCTTTGCTCTCAACGCACTGATTATTCCCATGGCCATTATGTCATTAATTGCAAAAATCACATCGGGTTTATTGTGTCCGGTGTAATTCACAACAGTAGAATAACCAGCGAGATAAGTAACACCACTGGCTTGAAAAATATTCGAAGGATCAAATTCTATTCCGGCTGCTGCATAAGCTCTCTTAACACCGTTTAAGCGTTCTGATGAAGGAATTAGATTTAAATCACCAAAAACAAAAGCCATGTTTTTATACCCCTTCTTTAAAAAACTGGCGGTTATTTGATACATACCGTCCTCTAGATCTGCCATCACGGTGTAATAAGGAATATCCTTATAGTAGGCAGAAATAAAAACGATTGGAAAAGAATCTTCATATAAGGTTCTAATTTGAGAAATATCATGTTTTGTATCAGTTACAGGAACTGAAATAATCCCATCAACACCTCGGTCTATGAATTGCGATATCAATCTTGCTTCCTGATTTCGGTCTTCATTTGCAAATCCTACAATCAAGCCATAATCTCTTTCTACTAATTCTTTCTGCAAATGGCCGACCATCTCTCCATAAAACTGGTTAGTTATATCAGGTACTATGCAACCAATAATTCTTGATTTTTTTGTTGAAAGAGATCTGGCGAATGGATTCTTCCTAAATCCTAATTCATCGGCTGCCATCGCAACATATTTCTTAGTCTTCTGTGCAATCCTTTCAGACCCATTGAGCGCCATGGACACAGTTCCGACCGATAGACCCGTGTAGGCAGCAACATCTTTTATGGTGACTGATTTCTTCATTCCATCCTCTATTCGTAAAATTGAACCGTTTCAACTCAATGTATTTTATCATACTTTATGTAAATGTAAAGTCTCTTTACTAACAAATTATATTGAAATTTCCAAAATTATTTTTTCTTCAGTGCACACTGACATGAATGATTATTCAATCTTGTTATAGTGTAATCTCTGAATTAATTGGATTGAAAAGGGAGAAATTTTTGTAATTGATTAATTAAATCAAAGCTGTAATTTTTTTGCTTTATGCCTATGGAATTATATACTTCGTATTTTTAAAGAAACGTAATTATAGGCAAAAATCGGGCCACCTTTTCACAGGCGGCCCGATGATTCAATCGTTCTGAAGGTCTATTTCTTGTAGTGTTTCACCAAGTACTCGGTAAGCACTTCATCGAGACCCTTACCATACATTACAATCGGTCTGTCAAGCATCGTGTATCCATCGCCACCGGCTGCCATGAAATCATTGGTAGCCAAAGTGTACGTAGCATTCTTGTCAATCAATTTGCCATCGATCAGTACACGCTTAATGCGGTTCCCGACCTCTGAGAATCGACTGTACACGATACCCATGCCAGCGGTTTGCGGGAATCCACCATTCTGTGCAGGCAGGACTGAATAACCCCATTCAAGAGCATCATAAATGTCTTGGCCTGTCACTTCAACAACCGTAACGGTATTGTTGAATGGAAGAACAGTGATAATCTCACCTCTGGTAATGTCACCTACATCAATGGAAGCTCTTATGCCACCGCCATTTGTAAGCGCAACATCAGCACCGGTTGCATCGACCATAGCTTGCGCGAGCATGTTACCAAGGTTAGTCGGCCTAGTTCTTACGTCTGCACGCTCTCCTTCAAGCTTGACAGGAGTATAGGCAACCACTTCTTCAGTAATCTTTTCAAGCGCAGATTTTTGCATATCGATGTAAGCTTGAACTTCAGCATCAGGTTTCACTTCTGTAATACCAGCCCATTTAGCCAATTCTGAAGTCGAAGGATCTTTGACTTCCTCAGCTGAAATCAGGAACGGATATACATTAACAACCTCTTTGTCGCGGACTTGAAGTTCGACTACGCCGATATATTTCATGTATTCACCAGCGGAAACGATCCAAGTATCACCGACTTTCAAGCCATTCTCAAGAATCGTATGGCTATGTCCATCGACAATCAAGTCAATACCATCGATATTCTCAGCAATCATCTTGCTCGTAATTCCAACAGAGCCATCTTCATCGAGTCCAAGGTGCGCAAGCACTATTATATAATCAGATTTTGCATCCACTTCATCGACAAGAGCCTGGGCTCCGTACACCACTTCATTACTCATGAATGAGAGGCCTTGAATATTTTTCGGATGAGTTTTCGTTGCGGTATCCGGAGTAGAAGCTCCGATTACACCAACCACGAATCCATCAAACGAATAGAGCTGATAGGGCTGGAATACTTGTTTTCCACTTTCGTCAAGTATATTTGCAGCCAATACTCTGATCTGCGAATATTTCTCAGCCAGCTTAGCTGCTTCGATCAGGCGTTCCTTACCATAATTAAAATCATGATTTCCTGGAACAACTGCATCATAACCAACCATATCTAACAATACACCGACAGTTTCACCTTGGAACAAGTTGGTAAGAGTGGTTCCGTGAGTCACATCACCAGCATCCAACAACAAATTCTTATTGGTTACTTCTCTACCCATATTTACAAGGGTTGCTAACTTGGCATATCCGACTCCGTCACCTTCTTCAATTCTTCCATGTACGTCATTAGTGTGTACAACGTAGAAATTGAAAGCAGTTTCGCCATCATCGGATTTCACAATAATACCCGTTTCGACAATAGGCTTTTCAACAACAGGGGCAACTACCGCAACTTCGGCTGCTGCCTTCATGGCTGCTTCCT
>JAAYIV010000019.1 GCA_012523305.1 Spirochaetales bacterium | reverse complement strand
GGCCCGGTGGCCATAGCGGAGGTGCCATACCCGTTCCCATCCCGAACACGGAAGTCAAGCCCTCCCACGCCGATGGTACTGCGTTTTCGCGGGAGAGTAGGTAGCCGCCGGGCCTTTTTTTGTCTTCAAATGATTACGCATGCATAAATATTCTAAAAAATTATTAATTATGCAATTAATATACAATTAATTTACATTTTATAATGCTAAATCATTCTTCAACTGCTTGAAGATTGCTGTCGATTCTTCTATTATGTGACAAATCGACAAAAATGGTCGTATGAAGGTGGGATTTGCATGCATATTACATTAAAAAAGCTACACCGGGCCTATGGTTCGTTGCACGCTGTGCATGACATTAGTCTAGAGATACCATCCAATACCATCTATGGAGTAATTGGGCGTAGCGGTGCGGGCAAATCTACGCTTGTGCGACTGATCAGCCTTCTTGAACGACCAGATTCAGGCGAAATCTTATTTAACCAAAACCGTGTTGATATGTTGGATAAGGATGAACTGATTGCCCAAAGGCGTAGAATCGGCATGATATTCCAAAATTTCAATCTATTTTCATCGCGGAGCGCAGCCAAGAATATTGCCTATCCCCTTGAAATAGCTGGAAAAGATACGTCATTTATCAATAAAAGAGTTGCTGAATTGCTTGATATGGTGGCTCTTGCAGGGAGGGGTAACGCTCCGATAAGCACTCTTTCCGGCGGACAGAAGCAACGGGTGGCAATTGCGAGGGCTCTTGCGAATAATCCCGACATCTTATTTTGCGACGAAGCGACCAGTGCGCTCGACCCGCAGACAACGAGATCGATTCTGGATTTAATCAGAGAATTACAGCAGAAGATGAATCTATCAGTCGTGATGATTACCCATCAGATGGAAGTGGTTCGCGATGCATGTGAATATGTCGCAGTACTAGATAATGGGTCGGTTGTGGAAGAAGGAAAAGTTGTCGAAGTTTTTGCATCGCCAAAATCAACGACGACAAAAGAATTCCTGGCCAATCTTGCTCCGCTCTCACAACCATATGAAGAACGGACCAAAGGGATGGTCCGTTGGTCAAATGAAGGTGGCAACTACACATTGCGTTTCAGGGGAAACGCTACCGGAGAACCGGTGCTCAGTCGGATACAAAAGCGGTTTGAAGTTGAATTCAATATTCGGGCCGGTGGCGTGCAGCATGTAGGAAATGAAGATGTTGGAACTCTCATCTGTGACATTATCGGCGAACCCGTAGAAGTCCAGAAAGCTGTCGCCTCTTTACGTGAATCGGGAGTTTTGGTTGAGGAGGACCTGGCATGATGAATGAGATATTCAGGCTTGTAGGGAATGCCACCGGTGAAACTCTGGTGATGGTCTTTGCCTCAACTTTGTTCTCACTATTATTAGGGCTTCCGTTAGGCATCATTCTATGCGTGACAGGACCTGAAGAGCAGGGTGGGATTATCTCAAAACCGCTGTTGAATAATGTAATGGGCCGTATTGTTAATGTATTGCGTTCATTTCCTTTTATCATTCTTATGATTTTATTATTTCCATTATCCCGAATCATAGTAGGGACCAGTATCGGAACTGTAGCTACGATAGTGCCGCTATCAATTGCAGCAGCACCATTTGTTGCCAGAATTATTGAATCAGCGTTGAAGGAGGTGGATCCGGGGGTCGTTCAGGCCGCCCGCGCCATGGGCTCTACTCCGATGCAAATAATTCTTAAGGTATTGCTTCCCGAAGCAATGCCGGCATTGGTTTCTGGAGTCACCCTTACCATAATCAACCTGATCGGTTATTCGGCAATGGCAGGTGCAATTGGTGGTGGTGGTCTTGGAGATTTGGCTATCAGATACGGATATCAACGATTCAGACCTGATGTTATGTTTTTTTCAGTGGTCGTGATTCTCATACTGGTAGAATGCATTCAATTGATTGGAAATACATTGAGCGCACGCCTTATGGCAAAGCGCTGATTATAGGGAGAGAACAAAATGAAGAAAATTTCAGTAGTTTTTATTACTATCCTGGTTGTAGGAAGCGTACTCTTCGGAGCAGCTGCACAAGAAAAGCAAAATGTGATAACCGTGGGGGCAACCCCGGAACCGCATGCGGTATTCTTGAATTTGATTGCGCCACAGCTTGCCGAGCAAGGCATCACGCTGGTTGTCAAGGAATTCACAGATTACGTAACACCGAACGAAGCTCTGGAGAGTGGACAGCTGGATGCGAATTTCTTTCAGCACATTCCGTATCTTGAATCGTTCAACAAAGAAAAAGGTTTTCATTTGGCAAATGCCGGCGGAATCCATATCGAGCCGATTGCCCTTTATGCTAAAAAAGTTGCCACGCTGGCTGATTTGAAGCAAGGCGCGACGATTGCAATCCCCAACGATCCTACCAACGAAGGTCGTGCATTGCTGTTGTTACAGAGTGCCGGTTTGATCAAATTGAAAGATAATGTCGGTTTGGAAGCAACCCCGTTCGATATCGTTGACAATAAACTCAACATCAAGTTCCGTGAAATTGAGGCTGCCAGCCTTCCAAGGGTCTTAACCGATGTGGATGCGGCCGTAATCAATGGAAACTATGCAATTCCGGCGGGATTGAAAGCAAATCAGGACGGGTTGGTCGTTGAAGGTGCGGATTCTCCGTATGTGAACGTAGTTGCTGTGAAACAGGGTCGTGAGCAAGATCCGAACATCGCCGCACTTGTGAAAGCCTTACAGAGCAAAACCATCAAGGATTATGTTGCTGAACATTATCCGAATGGCGAGGTTGTAGTGGTTTTTTAACCAGCTTTTTATAGCTAAGGCACTGTAATGTACTGTAAGTGGAGCGGATGTATACTTGACATCGGGTATATGTACCGCTCCGCTATGCTTTGAATGACTATGGGAGAATCGATATGAAATTGACGGGAAGAAGTTTTTTAACATTGAAAGATTTCAGTACTGAAGAAATCCTACATCTGTTGGATTTGGCAATCAGATTGAAACAAAAGAAGAAGGAAGGCAGAAGAGACCTGTTGCTTGCAGGAAAGAATATCGTACTGATCTTTGACAAGACTTCCACCCGTACCAGATGTGCATTTGAAGTTGCCTCTTTCGATGAAGGAGCGCAAGTAACGTTTCTCACCAACAGCCAAATGGGAAAGAAAGAATCGATTGAAGATACTGCAAAGGTACTTGGCCGCTACTATGATGCGATCGAGTATAGGGGTAGCAGCCAAAAACTTGTCGAAGAGCTTGCTCAATATAGCGGAGTCCCGGTGTATAACGGTCTTACCGATATCGATCATCCTACCCAAGTGCTCGCTGATTTCATGACTGCGATGGAACATATCGACAAGCCGCTTGATAAGATGAAACTGGTCTATGTCGGTGACGGACGTAACAATGTTGCCAAAGCTCTGATGATAGGAGCTGCAAAAGTAGGGATGGATTGCACTGTGGCATCTCCGCCCTCGCTGACCGTTGAGAAGGAGTTTCTTGACGAATTGGCTCCGGTTGCAAAGGAAACAAAATCTACTTTAAAGTGCCTGACCGATCCGTATGAAGCTGTCGAACATGCTGATATTATCTATACCGATGTGTGGGTTTCCATGGGAGAGGAAGACAAGATGGCAGAGAGGATTCAGTTACTTGAACCCTATCGGGTAACCATGAAGATGCTCAAGGCTGCCAAGAATCCCGATGTGATATTCGAACATTGCCTTCCAAGTTTTCATGATCTTGAAACCGTCATCGGCAAAGACGTATACGAGCGGTTTGGTTTGAAAGAGATGGAAGTTACCGATGAGGTATTCAGAAGTGATGCTTCCGTGGTGTTTGATGAAGCAGAAAATCGCATGCATTCCATCAAAGCCGTGTTGGTGGCAACTTTGTGTAATTGTGATATCTGACTACATCGATTTGATCAGGAAATGGTAGAAATTGATGCCTCTTTCAAGGTTTTTGAGCGAGAACCGCTCATTCTTTGCATGCATCCGTGATAATTCAGAACTATTCATCAATGCCGGAGAGAATCTGAATACCTGGTCGCTTACCTTTTCATACCACAATGCATCGGTTCCGCCGGTCATCAGATAAGGGCTGATCGCTGCATCGGTGAATACCGAAGCGATGGCTTTTTTCAATATATCATAATAGATCGTATCGATGGACGAGGGGACCGACATGGGATTCTGTCCATGAAATGCAATGTTCACATGTTTGTCCGCAATGATCCGCTGTAACCAAATGCGTAACCGTTCTTTACTGCTATGTGGTAAAAGACGACAGTTCACCACTGCTGTGGCTTGATCGCTTATTACGTTCGGGGCGGTGCTTCCGTGTGCCATGGTAGTAGCTTTCGTATCCCTTATCAGTGCATCGGTAGTGGGATTTTTCGATAATATGAGCGATATAATAGGCCAGAACAACCATGGATTTCCTAATATGAAGGCAGTTGCGAATGAACAGTGCAAAGCCAGATTTTGTAACATCAGCTTAACCGGGGTTGTCAAACGACTGGGCATCCGATGATATTCAACACGTGCTACAGCTCTTCCGATTCGGCCAAGAGGGGTTGGATTAGATGGTGTGCTTGAATGCCCTCCATGGCCATTGCACGTTAATGTAACGTCGACATAAGATTTTTCTGCGATTCCCACTACCGCCACAGGATGTGTAATCAATGGGAAGAATCCTTCAACTACAGCTCCCCCCTCGTCAATAACACATGCGAATCTTCTCTGTTCATTATACAAGGTCTCTGCGATCAGATATGCTCCGGAAGTCCCTCTTGTTTCTTCATCACATCCCAGTGCAATCCACACTGATCGTTGCGGTTTGAAGTTGCTTGCAAGGAGCGATTCGACAGCTTCCAGCAGGCAAATCAATTGCCCCTTCATATCGAAACTACCGCGACCCCAGACATACCCATCATTGATTTCTCCCGAAAATGGAGGATGTTCCCACCCCTCAGGTTCAGCAGGAACCACATCTTGGTGGGCACAAAACAACACAGGATCCACATTTGGTTTCACCCCTTCCCATATGAAAACAAGGTTGTGTTCTCCGATGGTCCTACATACCAATTGGGAGTGAATCAATGGGAAAGACTCTTTCAGGATTGTTTTAAGCTTATCAAATTCATTCCAATCGACAATCGAAACATCTTCATTACTAACAGTCTGACATTGTACGGCATGTGAAAGATGAAGCGCACTGTTCTTACATTCGATAGTCTCGAATGTGTCGGACATAAACTTTTTATTCTTTTTTTTGGATATAAAGGCAATTATTGTACGACAACAAGCGATTGCCAGCGGTATAATTATAACCGCGATGACAATTAATACTATGAATATCGGTGCCATGCAATAGCCCCCTTTTTCCCTTTTAAAGCAATTTTATAGAGTATTTGACATTTTCATGATATATTGTAACATAATTTGATATGCAGTGAAGAGGTTACGGACAAATAGCATGCCAAAAAAAATTGATCATGAAGAACGAAAAGTTAAGATCCTTCAGACAGCGTTGAAAGTATTTGCCCGGGAGGGGTACCGGGATTCAAATTTATCATTGATTGCTGCTGAGTGCGGCATATCCCGTCCGACCATCTATCAATACTTCAAAGATAAAGAACAAATCTATTATTATGCAGTCAAATTGGTTACGGGGAGGATGTTTGCCAAGTATGCTGATTATGCATGGAACACTGAAGATCCCATTCTGATTCGAATCACCGCAATCTGTAATGATATCGTCGACATGGCTAAACAGTATCGTAATGAACTCACTTCATTGATGGACGTGATGCTTCAGTTGAAGAAAGAAGGGATGGACTTTTCAGACATCATCTTCAGGCGGACAGCAAAACTGCACATTCTTTTCAAACGATTATTACGTATCGGTATCAGCACCGGGGAAGTAGTGTTTTGCGATATCGCAAAAATTACCCAACATCTTGTAATCCTATTGGAATCATTCTGTTTCCAGTTGGCTTTCCTTGATGCGTTCGATGCTGTCGGGGCAAAAGAAGTAGTATCAAACTACATGACACTACTTGATCCCAACAACAAAGGCCATCTCATCTGATTTGCCGTCTCACCCATTTATTAGGTATATTTCCTTATGCATGCGAGTAATTCGTAGGTGAGGTATATCCGATGAATTTTGAAAAAATGACAATCAAACTCCGCGAAGGAATCCAATCTGCCGATTCTATCGCGCATGAATATCATAGCCCTCAAATTGAGAGCGAACATCTCTTTCTAGCCCTGTTACAACAAGAGGATGGATTATTCGGACCTCTGTTCGATAGGTTGGGAGTTCCCCGTTCAACTATCCTGAATGAAGTAGTGAAACTGATTGAGCGAATGCCTAAAGCGTATGGGTCCACAAGTCAAAACGTTCTTTCTCCTAAGCTTGCAGAACAGCTGTATGCTGCTGAAAAACAAGCCGTTTCATTCAAAGATGACTATATAAGTGCCGAACATTTTTTGTTGGCCCTCTTGGTTGATGATTGCCAACTTACCCACGCTCTCAAGCGGTTGGGTGTCAATAAAGACGGAGTGCTCAAAGCATTGAAGATTGTTCGCGGAAACAACCGGGTGACTGATGATAATCCTGAGGGACGCTATCAAGCCCTTGAAAAATATTGCAGGGATATGACGAGTCTTGCGAGGAACCAGAAATTAGACCCGGTAATCGGGCGAGACGATGAGATCAGGCGAGTCATGCAGGTGTTGTCGAGAAGGACAAAAAACAACCCGGTGCTTATCGGCGAACCCGGAGTTGGTAAGACTGCTATCGTTGAAGGGCTTGCTCAAAGAATTGTGAGCAAAGATGTTCCCGATTCATTGAAATCAAAACGGTTGCTGGCCCTTGATTTGGGAGCCTTGATCGCAGGAGCAAAATTTCGGGGTGAGTTTGAAGAACGTCTAAAAGCCGTGATCAATGAAGTAATTGCCTCTGAAGGAGCGATCATCCTATTTATCGATGAACTGCACACATTGGTGGGTGCCGGTGCTGCAGAAGGTTCAACCGATGCTTCCAATTTGTTGAAACCAGCGTTGGCTCGTGGAGAACTTCGTGCTGTCGGCGCAACGACGTTGGATGAGTACCGCAAGCATATCGAAAGTGACAAGGCTCTCGAACGGAGGTTCCAGCCAGTGTATACAAAAGAACCTTCCGTGGAGGATACCATTGCAATCCTCAGGGGATTGAAGGAGCGGTATGAGGTACACCATGGTGTTCGTATCAAAGACGAAGCCTTGGTAGCTGCGGCCTTGCTCTCCGATCGATACATCACCGCTCGGTTCTTGCCGGACAAAGCGATTGATCTGGTTGACGAGGCAGCGAGTCAATTGAAGATGGAAATTGAGAGTCAACCGGTTGAATTGGATCAGATTGAACGTAAGATTCTTCAACTGAATATCGAACGCCAAGCGTTATCAAGAGAGACTGACAAAGCTTCCGAGAAGCGTTTGGAAAAAATCCAAGCCGAGTTGTCTGAACTACAGCAACAACGTGATGCGTTACATCTTAGATGGATGAATGAAAAAGATGCCATCGCACAGATACGTGATAAGAAAGCTCTTCTTGAACAATTGAAACAGGAAGAACTCCAATGTGAGCGTGATGGGGATTTGGCGAGGGCTGCTGAAATCAAGCACGGATTGATTCCGTCATTGATGAAAGAAATTTCGACAAAAACCGATTCGTTGACTGATTTGCAAGAGCATGGGACACCCCTGTTGCGCGAAGAAGTATCTGACGATGATATCGCCAGGATAGTATCCAATTGGACAGGAATTCCTGTGACGAAGATGCTCTCATCCGAAATGGAAAAATATGTCAATCTTGAACAGACTTTATCAGAACGGGTTATCGGGCAAAAAGAAGCTATTCGTGCTGTTAGCAATGCGATTAGGAGGAACAAGACGGGAATCGGCGATGAACGTCGTCCGTTGGGATCCTTTTTGTTCGCAGGCCCTACCGGAGTCGGTAAGACCGAATTGGCAAAGGTTTTGGCCACGTTCCTTTTTGATGATGAAAAAGCTCTCACGCGGATTGATATGAGCGAATACATGGAGAAGTTCTCGGTTAGCCGCCTTATCGGAGCTCCTCCCGGATATGTCGGATATGATCAGGGCGGTCAACTTACCGAAGTGGTAAGACGACGACCGTATTCCGTTATCTTGTTTGACGAGATTGAAAAAGCGCACCCTGATGTTTTCAATATCCTGTTACAGCTTTTAGATGATGGACGCCTTACCGATGGCCAGGGAAGAGTCGTTGATTTTACCAACTCCATAGTTATTATGACGAGTAATCTTGGGAGTAGCGAACTATTGCGCGCGGGCGATGAACAAAGTGCGAAAACCGCTGTGGAAACAGTGATTCGAACTTCATTCAGACCTGAATTTATTAATAGGATTGATGAGATCATAGTCTTCCATAGGCTCGGGAAAACAGAGATAGCAAAAATTGTTCAACTACAACTCTCACTATTATCTGAAAGGTTGGCAAAAAGAAACCTGACACTGCTGTATGATGATGCTCTGGTCGATCTCATCGCCGATGTTGGATATAACCCCGATTTTGGAGCAAGACCGATAAAAAGGACTATCCAAAATCTCGTGGAAAATCCAATGGCTAAAGAGCTTTTGTCGGGTTTGTTCACTGACGGAGATACGATAGAACTTTCGGTTGACAGCAATAATGAAGTGATGATCAAACGAAAGGATGTTTCAAAGTGAGTAGTCGCCGATAATCTTCGGGAGTATCGATATCAGTGATCCACGCACTGTCAGGGTGCTCCCAATTGACCACATCGATAGTTGAAATAAAATCTCTCATCGTTGCGGTAATCGGTAGTTTGAGGATAGTGTCACGCATCCTGTTCGACACAATGACAGGATGTCCGGGGTACCCGTTATGATGGGGGCGCACTGCATCGTGCGTTCCCAATTGTTCTGCCAATGCGATGTAGTGGTACGGTTCTATCAAAGGCAAGTCTGCCATTGTGATAAAGAAATCTACTTCCGGCGAAACATGTGAAACCCCGATGTGCGTCGATGAGAACTGACCATGTTCATAATGTTTATTTCTAACGATAATCAAACAATCTTCATGATCGATGTGGGCATGCGACACCGCATCTTCTATGAGTTCGGCTTGAAATCCTGTGACAAGAATGACTTTATCTGAAACATGCAACGCTGTCTCAACCGAATGTACAACTAAAGGAACGTGGCCAAAAGGCAACAACTGCTTGGGAATTCCTCCCATTCGGGAAGAAGCACCCGCTGCAAGTAATACGGTTTCCATGATAAAACAGTAACACGATTGAAAAATAATTGCTAATCCGATTATACTCGCTTCCATGATTGCCACTTATATCAATTGCATTGCCATCATTGTCGGTGCCGCTTTGGGACTGCTCATCGGTTCACACTTGAAAGAACAGTTCAAAGATGTTGTCTTCACCGCTTCGGGTTTGGTTACGTTGGTCATCGGAGTGAAGATGGCCTTGGAAACCCAGAGTCTTTTGGTCTTACTGTTTTCAGTCGTAATCGGAGGTTTTGTCGGTTATGCATTGAAAATCGAAGATGCCATTCTTTCGTTGGGCAATTGGATGGAGAGAAAGACCTCTCGTTCAAAAAACGGAAAAGAGCAAATCTCAGCCACAACAGGTTCGTTGTTTGCCCGGGGATTTCTTAATTCATCCGTTCTGTTTTGCTCCGGAGCCATGGCTGTCGTCGGGTCGATCGCAGCCGGGACGAAAGGCGACTACAATCTGATACTCATCAAATCGGTAATGGATGGATGCATGGCAATTATCTTCGCAGCCGCATACGGACCCGGAGTGTTTGCATCAGCCATAGTGGTGTTGATCTATCAAGGATTTTTCACATTAGCCGGTTCATGGATATCTCCGCTATTGGGAGATGCCGGATTGGTGGAACTTTCTGCAGCCGGCGGCCTATTACTTCTGATGATAGGCTTTTCTTTGGTGAAAATCAAAGAATTTAAAACCGGCAACTTTTTGCCGGCTTTAATCTTGGCTCCAATTTTTTCTAAAATTGCCCAGTGGATCTCTTCATTGACATGATGCTAGCGCTTTCTAGCTGACCTCATAGTAGAACTGGCTGTCTGGTCTTTTTCGATCGGAAAGCTTTTCACATTCCAAATCCGAGTGGCATATTCGGTGATGGTCCTATCAGAACTGAATTTGCCTGACCTGGCGATATTGATGATCGCTTTTCTAGCCCATTCATCGATATTGTTCAGGTATAAGAACGTGGCTTGTTCATGGGCATTAGCATAGGAACGCAAATCTGCAAAATGGAAGTATCGATCTCCTTGATCGAATAATGCCTGTCTCAACGGTTCGAAAATATGTGGTTCGGCTATATTGAAGAACCCCGAAAAGATGAGATCGATAGCTTTTCTTATTTCATTGTCCCTCATGACCCAATCATACGGATCGTAAGAGCTTTGCATCCTTTGGATTTCATCTGCTTGGTGTCCGAAGATAAACATATTTTCCAAGCCGGCTTCTTCTGCCATCTCCACTGTTGCTCCATCCATCGTACCGATAGTCAAAGCCCCGTTACACATGAATTTCATGTTTCCGGTGCCTGAGGCTTCAAATCCAGCTGTTGATATCTGTTCTGACAAATCTGTTGCCGCCACTAATTTCTCAGCCATGGTTACTCGGTAATTAGGTAAGAAATGAACTCGCATCTTATCGTTTACGTCAGAATCAGCATTGATAACATCCCCGATGTTATTAATGAATTTAATAATCAGTTTGGCTAATACATATCCCGGAGCTGCTTTTCCTCCGAACAGAAACGTCGTGGGAGGAAAATCTGTCAATGTTCCTTCCTTGATTTTCTGGTATAGCATTACGATATGCAGCGCATTGAGCAGTTGCCGCTTGTATTCATGAATCCGTTTGACTTGCGTATCGAATAAAGTGTCAGGATTGATGGTGAGCTGACAGTCTCGCTGGATGAATGCCGCAGCTTCTACTTTTGCGAGTCTTTTTATAGCAATGAAATCCTCTCTGAATGCCTTATCTTCAGCGAATCGCTCCAAATCGGCAATTCTTGCATAATCGGTGATCCAACCCGGGCCTATGGCTTCACTGATCTTGTTTGCCAATGGAGGATTTGCATTGAGCAACCATCTTCGTTGGGTTATGCCATTGGTTTTATTATTGAAACGATCGGGGAACACCATCGAAAATTCCGGAAACATCCTTTGGGTTAACAGCCGAGAATGAAGCGCGGCAACACCGTTGGTTGAATGCGAGCCTATGATTGAAAGATTTGCCATACGGATTTGTTTTGGATTTGATTCCTCTATGATACTCAATCGTGCCAGCGATTCGGGTTGGAGCGGGAAATAGGAAACAGCCTTCTGTAAGAAACGATGGTTTATTTCGTAGATGATCTGCATATGACGGGGTAATGTTTCGGTTAACATCGGAACTGTCCACTTCTCTAATGCTTCGGGCATCAAAGTATGATTGGTATATCCCATTGTCCTTACTGTGATATCCCAAGCTTCATCCCAGTCAAGATGTTCCTCATCAATAAGAATCCTCATCAATTCTGGAATTGCCAACGATGGGTGCGTATCATTGAGTTGGATTGCTGCAGCGTCAGGGAACTTAGACCATGAGGTGTTCTGGCGTTTGAAACGGCGTACGATATCAGCTAGCGAACAGGCTACGAAAAAATATTGTTGTTTCAAGCGCAATTTCTTGCCCATATACAGCGTATCGTTGGGATAAAGGACCTGACTGAGGTTTTCAGCTAGGATTTTCGAGCGTACCGCTTCAATATAATCACCTTCATTGAACTCTTGGAAATTGAATTCTTCGGTGGCTTTTGCACTCCAAAGACGTAATGTGTTGACGGTATATCCGCCATAACCGACTATTGGCATGTCATACGCAACCCCTACGACCTGTTCGGCACTGATCCAACGGAACGTGTCTCGCCCGCCTTCGCGAAATACTTTTACCTCACCGCCGAATCCGACCGTATAGCGTAAATCATCGCGAACAATTTCCCAAGGATTTGCATGTCTGAGCCAGTTGTCAGGTTGTTCGGATTGCCATCCGTTACGGATTAGTTGTTTGAATATTCCGTAATTATAACGGATGCCATATCCATAAGCAGGAATATCCAACGTCGCCAAAGAATCTAAAAAACAGGCTGCGAGTCTTCCCAACCCTCCATTACCCAAACCGGCATCCGATTCGAATTCAATGATTTCTTCATAGGTATATCCAAGAGAAAGCAATGCCTCTTTCACTTCTCTTTCCAATCCCAAGTTGACTACATTGTTAGTCATTGCCCTTCCCATGAGGAATTCCAACGAAAGATAGTAAACACGCTTTGCTTCAGCTTTCCGTTGCACCGAACGACTCTTGTGCCATTGGTGGATAATCCTGTCGCGTATGGTATAGGCCAGGGCAATGTAACGACTCGATTCTGTGTTGTGCACTTCATCGGCATCCAACGAATACTTAAGATGTTCGGCAAAATCGACGCTAATTGCTTCGCTATTCGGAGCGAAACGAATATGTAAAGATGTATTATCCATATTGACCCTCATAATTCTAAACGGTAATATCAATAACCGTACTGCCGAATAGTATACGAAACAGAAGTGCATTGCAACATAAGCTTAAGCATATACTTTGCTGTTATTCATTTCGATATTGACAAAAGGAGCTCGATTTGCTACTTTGACTTCTGCTCGACCGAAGGCACATGTTGTTTCGGTGTGTCCGGTCGTTGTTTTTTTGCCCTTGTAGCTCAGTCGGTAGAGCACCACCATGGTAAGGTGGGGGTCATCGGTTCAAATCCGATCGAGGGCTCTGTTTTTCTTATGCGGAAAGACGAGTGGCGTAGTCCACCTGAGGAGAGTCTGATCATGGCTAGCAGTAAAAAGAAAGGTCCAGTAGAGAAAATCGCTCTGCAGTGCAGCGAATGTAAGCGGAAGAACTATACCACTGAAAAGAATCGCCGCAATACTCCGGGAAAGCTCGAATTGAACAAATATTGTCCGTTTGATCAAAAGCATACGCTTCATCGCGAGACGAAGGTAAAATAACCGAGATTCGAGGATCGAACAGGTCAGTAGCTCCAATGGCAGAGCGCTGGTCTCCAAAACCAGATGTTGTAGGTTCGAGTCCTACCTGGCCTGTTCGGTTCTTGGAATAGGAGTGAAGTGATGAAGAAATTAATCCGGTACTTTAAAGAATCGCACCTCGAGTTGAAAAAGGTCGTGTGGCCGAACCGCGAAGAAGTCTTGACATCGACCAAGGTTGTCATGGTTTCTACATTAGTGATTTCGATCGTCCTTGGTTTGGTTGATTTCTTGCTCGTGCAAGGTGTCAACCTCCTGTTTTAGGAGAAGAGATGGCGAAAGGCTGGTATGTCGTCCATACGTATTCAGGGTATGAGAACAAAATAGAAAAAACTATCCGCAAGATTATTGAAAGTGACCCCCAGTTTGCTGAGGTCGTGTTCGATATCAAAGTTCCTACCGAAGAAGTAGTCGAAGTCAAAGATGGTGTCAAAAAAACCGTTAAGCGGAAAATACTTCCCAGTTATATTCTTGTCGAGATGGATCTTCCCGATTATCAATGGGAAACCTTTTGTTCTCAAATCAAACGAATCCAGGGAGTCACCGGATTCGTGGGTTCGTTGGATGGCAAAAAACCGACTCCGTTGAGCAGCGATGAATTGAAGGGTATTCTCCAAAAAACCGGAGAAATCAAGACTGAAAAAACCCTGCGACCCAAGCAAACATTCAGTGCTGGAGAACAGGTTAAGATTATTGAAGGGCCGTTTGAAACATTCACCGGTACTATTGAAGAAGTCAATTTGGAAAAGGGACGCCTCCGGGTCCTTGTTGGAATTTTTGGTCGATCTACCCCGGTTGAGGTTGATTTCCTCCAAGTTGAGAAAATTTAGAAGTATCCTTGTTATCGGTTGGGTGCTTCACAGTTGTTTTTTGAAAATACTCCTCACTGTCCGTTGGGCAGGAGGTGGGAGCCTTTCGTATTGAAGGGCGTTAATACCAACGCGGTGCATATATGCAACCGTGTAAGGAGAAGAAGTTATGGCTAAGAAAAAGGTTACTGCTATCGTTAAATTGCAGTGCCCGGCACAAAAGGCCACCCCCGCGCCACCGGTGGGACCCGCATTGGGACCTCATGGGGTAAGTGCACCGCAGTTTGTCCAGCAATTCAATGACAGAACAAAAAACATTGAAGCAGGACTTGTCATCCCTGTCGTTATCACTATTTATGCTGACAGGACATTCACATTCATCCTCAAGACTCCGCCTGCTGCAGTTCTTATCAAGAAAGCATGTGGACTCGCTAAGGGATCCGGTGTTCCTCACACGCAAAAAGTGGCCAAGCTGACCCAGGCGCAATTGACTGAGATCGCTAAGACGAAAATGCCTGATTTGAATGCGAACGACATTGAAGCCGCCAAGAAAATTATTGCCGGCACCGCCAGAAGCATGGGCGTTGAGGTGGAGGCATAGTATGAAGCACGGAAAGAAATATTTGGCAGCTTACAAGCAAGTTGACAAGACTAAGCAATATTCTTTCGAGGAAGCTGCCGAACTTGTTAAGAAAGTAGCTTTTGCGAAGTTCGATGAAACCGTGGAGCTTTCGTTGAATCTCTCACTGAAGAAGAGCCAGTCAGTACGCGACACCGTTGTCCTTCCCCATCAGTTCTCCGCTGAGAAGCGAATCCTCGTATTTGCCAAAGGCGAAAAAGCCCAAGAAGCGCTCGACGCCGGTGCAACCTATGTCGGAGATGCCGATCTGGTTGAGAAGATTCGTGGCGGATGGATGGATTTTGATGTCGCTGTCGCTACTCCCGATATGATGAAAGATGTGGGGCGTTTGGGTCCGATTCTTGGAAGGCGCGGATTGATGCCAAACCCGAAAACCCAGACCGTTACATTCGATTTAAAGGGTGCTTTAGCTGAGTTGCGGCAAGGTCGTGTAGAATTCCGTTCTGATAAGACCGGTGTTGTGCACTTGGCCATCGGCAAAGTCTCAATGGATGCGAATAAAATCGCTGAGAACGCCTCTGTTGTTCTTGCCGAAGTGATGCGCAAGAAACCAAGCGATGCGAAAGGCGATTATCTCAAGAGCATAGCGCTGAGCTCAACAATGGGTCCTGGCGTTATGATTACTGTTAAAGAGAACTAGGAGGAATTCAAAATGGCAGAATTTCAAGCTCGAAAAGCACAGCAGAAGGTCGAGGCCGTTAAGGAAATCACCTCTGAATTCTCCGAATATGACGGATTTATTTTCACTGATTATCGGGGAATGACCGTCGGTCAGATTACAGAATTACGCAATCAGTTGCGCCAGAATGCTTCAGCATACAGAGTAGTGAAGAACAGGTTTGCAAAGATTGCATTGAATGATCTGGATCATAAGGGAGCTGATGATATTCTCGTTGGGCCGACAGCCGTGGCAATGACAAAAGGCGAAGATGCTTCGAACGCGGTTTCAAAGATTCTATTCGACTTTACAAAAAATGCCCCGCTACAAGTCAAAGGAGCCTATCTCAATGGCAAACTTTTCTCTGATAAAGAGATTGAAGCCTATAGCAAGCTCCCGACAAGATTGGATTTGATCGCCATGCTCATGGGAACCATGAAGGAGCCTTTGGCGAAACTTGCTCGTACGTTACAGTCGCTTGTCGACTCAAAACAGAACTAATACGGTATTAGTCTTCACGTAGACCTGCTACTACCGTACACATATAAGGAGAAGATAATATGGCTACTAGAGAAGAGATCCTCGAGTCTATTGCAAACATGACCGTGATGGAGATTTCAGAACTCATCAAGGCGATGGAAGAGAAGTTTGGCGTTACCGCTGCTGCAGTTGCAGTCGCTGGCGGTGCCGGCGGTGCAGCCGCTGCTGTTGAAGAAGTCGAGGAACAGACTGAATTTGACGTGATCCTCAAGGGTGTTGCCGAAGGTAAGACCATTCCAGTAATCAAGGAAGTACGTGCGATTACCGGACTTGGTTTGAAAGAAGCAAAAGATTTGGTCACAGCTGGCGGAGCAATCAAGGAGGCTGTCTCCAAGGATGAAGCAAAGAGCATCAAAGAAAAGCTTGAAGCAGCAGGCGGAACTGTTGAAGTCAAATAATACGGTTTTCATGCATACTGATCAGGCATCTGCCTGAACCCAGCCACCGGAGCTTTTCCGGTGGCCGGTCGTGTCTATAGTCCGGAATTTTGAAATCATTCGATTTGCGGACTCGATCCCTAATCCGATGCGAGCATCACCATTACGGTAAAGGCTCGCGACCTGTGGAGGGTGACAATGGTTGCCAAAGGCAAATCCATCCAAAGAAAATATGTTGGAGCCCAATTCAAGGAAGTCTGTGAATTGCCCAATCTCGTAGGAATCCAGATTGATTCTTACGAACGGTTCCTGCAGCTCGAACGCATTAAGCAAGATCTACCTCCAGATCCTGCATACGGCCTCGAGCAGGTGTTCCAATCGACATTCCCGATTGAAAGCCAAAACGGCGAAATGTGTCTGCATTATGACGGGTATACCATCGATTTCGATAACTCAAAGTTTTCGGAAATCGAATGCAAACGCAAAGGACGAACATTCTCGGTTCCTATTAAAGCCAAGATTACCCTTGAATTCACTTCAACCGGGGAATTGCGCCAAAGAGAGATCTTTTTTGGCGATATTCCGTTGATGACTGATCGAGGGACTTTCATAATCAACGGTGCCGAACGTGTAGTTGTCAGCCAGATCCATAGGTCTCCGGGAGTAATTTTCTCCAACGAGAAGGGAGTCTATTCTTCACGGATAATTCCTTACAGGGGATCATGGCTTGAGTTTGAAATCGACGATAAGAAAAAAGAACTCATATTCGCGAAAATCGATCGCAAGAAACGAATTTTGGGAACATTATTCCTTCGTGCTATCGGGCTTGATTCACGTGAGAAGATCGTAGCCCATTTTTATAAAGGGAAGACAGTCGAATTATCTGCAGATCCTAATGCCAACAATGCCCTCGTTGGATCCGTTGCTTTTACTGATGTGTGGGTAACACTGAAGGATGGACAGAAAGTAAAAAGACTGCGTGCCGGCGACGAACTTTCCCCTACCTATCTTACAGAACTGGTGAACGACGGTATCACAAGCCTTCAAATCATTGATGAGCAGGCCGAAGATTCGTTGCATTCACGAATCATTCTCAACTGTCTTGAGGTCGAGGATGCAAAATATACCCAAGAGGGTAATGACGAACCTACCAAAGAAGACGTGCTTTCACCAATCTACTCGGTATTACAACCCGGTGAAATGATTGCGATCGAGCGAGCTGAAAAAGATCTTCCGGATATGTTCTTCTCGAGTCGTCGTTATGATCTCGGTAGTGTCGGCCGGTATAAGTTCAATAAGAAATTTGGTTCTGGTGACGATGAAGAGGATGAATTGGCGAGCACTGATCTTACCGTTCTTGTCCCTCAGGATATCGTCAACACTATGGACTTCCTCATCAAAGTGTACATCGGCGAGGAAAATGTTGATGACATTGACCACCTGGGAAACAGAAGGGTCCGTTCAGTTGGCGAATTGTTGCAGAATCAATTAAGCGGTGCTTTTGCTCGAATGGAACGAATTGCTCGCGAAAGAATGAACCTTGAAACAAACCAGGTGAAACCTCAAGATCTTGTTTCGATCAAACCGGTGGTTGCCGCAATCAAGGAATTCTTTGGGTCAAGCCAATTGAGCCAGTTCATGGATCAGGTTAACCCGCTTGCAGAGCTGACTCACAAAAGGCGTCTTAACGCATTGGGTCCTGGCGGTCTGTCACGAGACAGGGCAGGGTTCGAAGTTCGTGACGTACACTACACCCATTATGGAAGAATGTGTCCGATCGAGACTCCTGAAGGTCCGAATATCGGACTGATCGTGTCATTAGCGAACTATACTCGGGTAAATGAACACGGATTCTTGGAAACACCCTACAGAAAGGTTGTAAATGGAATAGTGAACGATACCTATCGCTACCTGGATGCCAATGACGAAGAAAAACACTTCATTGCCCAGGCAAATGCAAAAATCGATATTGATGGGAACTTCCTCGAGAAAGATATTCCTGTTCGTCGTAGCGGTGATTACACTACTCGAAGCGCCAATGAAGTAAGATACATGGACGTCTCTCCGAAGCAAGTAATCAGTGTCGCTGCTTCACTGATCCCGTTTCTTGAGCATGATGATGCGAACAGAGCACTGATGGGCTCTAACATGCAGCGTCAGGCAGTTCCCCTCTTATTCCCCGAAGCTCCATACGTGGGTACGGGAATGGAGGCAAAGACGGCATACGACTCAGGGGTGTTGGTAAAAGCCAAACGTGCTGGGACAGTGACGTATGTTTCTTCTGTTCAGATCGGAATAACTCCTGATCAGCCTGAGATCGAAGGCGAAATAGATACTTACGAAATTAGGAAATTCGAACGGACGAACCAGGATACTTGTTTCAATCAAAAACCAATTGTTGAAGTCGGGCAGCACATCGAGGCCGGAACGGTCATCGCAGATGGCCCGGCAACCGATAATGGTGAACTTGCCTTAGGCAGGAATATCTTGGTCGGATTCGTACCGTGGAACGGCTATAACTACGAAGATGCGGTGCTGATTTCCGAACGGGTGGTGAAGGAAGATATCTATACGTCAATCCATATCAAGGAATTTACTACCGATATTCGTGAAACCAAATTAGGGCCTGAAAAACTCACAAGGGATATACCTAACACCAGTGAGAAGATGCTCGAGCAATTGGATGAGGATGGCATCGTCCGTATCGGTAGTGTGGTTCGACCTGGTCATATCCTTGTTGGAAAGGTGACTCCGAAATCAGAATCGGATACCACGCCGGAATTCAAGTTACTCAACTCGATCTTCGGTGAAAAAGCCAAGGAAGTTCGCGATACTTCTCTGAAAGTACCTCACGGAACCGAAGGTACGGTAATCGATATACAGCGTCTCAAGCGCAGCGAAGGCGATGAATTGCCCCCGGGCGTCGATGAGATGGTCAAGGTCCTTATCGCTACGAAACGAAAGTTACGCCAAGGTGACAAAATGGCCGGAAGGCACGGCAACAAGGGTGTCGTTTCCAGAGTGCTTCCCGAAGAGGATATGCCATACATGGCAGACGGCACACCATTGGATGTCTGTTTGAATCCTTTGGGCGTTCCTTCTCGAATGAACATCGGACAGTTGATGGAAACACAACTCGGATGGGCAGCTCACGATTTGGATGAATGGTATTCGTCCCCTGTGTTCCAATCGGCATCGATCGAACAGATCGAAGAGAAGATGAGGCAAGCCAATTTACCGCTCAACTCGAAAGCCCAGCTCTTTGACGGACGTACCGGAGAAGCTTTTGTGAACCCGGTATTTTGTGGTTATATCTACTACCTCAAACTGCACCACCTGGTGGATGACAAGATGCACGCCCGATCAACAGGTCCTTATTCATTGGTTACTCAGCAACCACTCGGTGGAAAAGCCCAGTTCGGTGGCCAAAGGTTGGGAGAAATGGAAGTGTGGGCGCTCGAAGCTTATGGAGCAGCCAATACCCTCCAGGAACTTCTTACTATCAAGAGTGACGATATGAATGGCCGTGTGAAGATTTATGAAAGCATCGTGAAGGGTGAACCGGCGATTAATGCGGGAATGCCCGAAGCCTTTAACGTGTTGGTACAGGAAGTAAGAGGTCTGGCACTCGATATGTCGGTATACGATTCTAAGGGAAAGCAGGTTCCCCTTACGGAGCGTGACGAAGAGTTGATTAATAAAAAGAACTCTGCCAATTAAGCAGGAGACATCGGATGAAAGAAATTCAGGATTTCGACAACATCATGATCAAGTTGGCCTCGCCGGAACAAATTCGTGCGTGGTCCTATGGTGAGGTCAAGAAGCCGGAGACAATAAATTACCGGACTCTACGACCAGAAAGGGACGGCCTCTTCTGCGAGAAGATTTTCGGCACGACGAAAGAATGGGAATGTTACTGCGGGAAATTCAAATCAATCCGTTATAAAGGGGTAATTTGTGACCGGTGTGGCGTTGAAGTAACCCATTTTAAAGTACGTCGTGAAAGGATGGGTCATATTGATTTGGCCTCTCCTGTTTCACATATCTGGTATTATCGTTCAGTACCTTCACGGATGAGCCTTTTGCTTGATATCCCGCGAACATCTTTACAGTCGATTCTCTATTATGAAAAGTACGTGGTAACCAACCCCGGTGAAACTGAATTGAAATACAAACAGATGCTTACCGAGGAAGAATACTATTCTGCCAGAGATCAATTCGGTGAATCGTTCCAGGCCATGATGGGTGCTGAAGCTGTAAAAGTAATGCTTGAAAACCTTGATCTTGAAGAATTGTCAACCCAGTTGCGCGAACAGATGCTTCAGAAGGGTGATAAAGCAGACAAACGCTTGCTCAAGCGAATCGAAGTGGTAGAGAATTTCCGTGATAGCGGTAACCGCCCGGAATGGATGATTCTCACTGTCATTCCGGTAATTCCACCGGAGTTACGTCCGATGGTACAACTCGATGGTGGTCGATTTGCGACAAGCGATCTTAATGATCTGTACAGAAGGGTAATAAATCGTAACAACAGACTCACTCGTTTGATGGCCTTACATGCTCCCGATATCATTATCCGTAATGAAAAGCGAATGCTGCAGGAAGCTGTTGACGCACTATTTGACAATTCGAAGAAAAAACGGGTGGTCAAGGGGGCTTCTAACAGACCTCTCAAATCACTGTCTGACATGTTGAAGGGAAAACAAGGCCGGTTCCGACAGAACCTATTAGGTAAGCGTGTTGACTATAGCGGACGTTCAGTAATCGTTGTCGGTCCTGAGTTGCGCCTGCATCAATGTGGTTTGCCAGCGAAGATGGCCTTAGAGTTGTACAAGCCTTTCATTATGAAGAAGCTGGTTCAAAAGGGTATCGTATATAACATCAAGAAAGCGAAAACACTTGTCGAACAGGAAACTCCCGAAGTCTGGGCAATCCTTGATGATGTCGTTAAGGAACACCCGGTGTTACTTAACCGTGCTCCTACATTGCACCGCTTGGGAATCCAAGCGTTTGAACCTGTATTGGTCGATGGCAAGGCAATAAAACTGCATCCGCTCGTTTGCCATGCATATAATGCTGACTTTGACGGGGACCAGATGGCTGTTCACGTTCCATTGACACAAGCTGCCCAGATTGAATGTTGGACGCTCATGCTGTCCGCGACCAATCTGTTGGATCCGGCAAACGGCAAACCGATCGTGTTCCCCGCCCAAGATATGGTGCTGGGCATCAATTATCTTACACGTGAGATGGCTAATGCCAAGGGAACCGGTAAGTTTTTCGATTCTTTGGACGAGATTCTTTTGGCAATCGAAGTAGGTTCGTTATCCTATAACGCTCTTATCAAATACCGGCTTTCAGATGGTAATATCCTTGAAACCACTCCGGGGAGGGTGATTTTCAATGCAGAGATGCCACCTGAAATCGGATATCAGAACGTGTGTTTTGGTGATAAAGAACTGAAACGACTTGTCGGGGAAGTGATCAAGACCCAAAAATCATCCGTTGCTGTAAAAATGCTCGATTCTATCAAAGATATCGGATTTAAATATGCAACGCTCTTCGGTGCGACTATCGGTCTTTCAGACATGATAATCCCTGAAGCGAAGAAAGAATTAGTTACTTCTGCCGAACAACGTCAGATGGAGATTCGCGACCAGTATCGTCAAGGCCATATCACTCAGGATGAACGTTATAACCGTGTTATCGAAGTGTGGAGCAAGACTACGGAAGAAATTTCCAGTGCTTTGATGGATGAATTGAAAACAAGCCAAAATGGTTTCAACCCTCTCTATCTGATGGCGGATTCGGGAGCAAGAGGTTCTAAAACACAGATTCGTCAGTTAGGTGGAATGCGAGGTTTGATGGCAAAACCCTCTGGTGATATCATCGAATTCCCGATCAGGTCTAACTTCCGTGAAGGATTATCCATCATCGAATTCTTTATCTCGACAAACGGTGCACGAAAAGGATTGGCGGATACTGCATTGAAGACAGCAGAAGCCGGATACTTGACGCGGCGTTTGGTCGATATTGCCCAAGATGTGGTCATCAATGAAGATGACTGCGGGACGATTAACGGAATCGAACGAACGGCGATGAAGGATGGGGATGAAATCGTCGAATCGTTGGCTGAAAGAATAATCGGTAGGTTTACGCTTGAAAAAGTAAAGCATCCGATCACCGGAGAGTTGATTGTTGATGTGAACCAAGAGATTACTGGTGAAATTGCCAATAAGATTGAAGAATCGGGTATTGAAACTGTTGCAATCAGAACCGTACTCACTTGTGAGGCAAAGCATGGCGTATGTCGAAAATGTTATGGCCGTAACCTTGCAACTAACCGACCGGTTGAAATCGGTGAAGCGGTTGGTATCATCGCAGCTCAGTCGATCGGTCAACCGGGAACTCAGCTTACGATGAGAACCTTCCATATCGGAGGGACTGCGACTAGCGGAGCTGAAGAGAACAGGCTAACCCTTGGTCATCCTGCTGTTATCAACAGCATATATGGAACTTTGGTTGAGACAGAAGATAAGACCAAATTGTTTACTCGGAAAGGGTATATCAAGTTTAGTAGGGTATTGGCTTCACTACCGACTTCCGATCACGAAAAGATTTTGGTACATGACGGAGATCGTGTGTTCCACGGGGCACCGTTGTACCAAGATAAGAAAGGAAAATTGATTACTGCCCACGATGTGGGCATCATCAGGCTCTTTCACGATCAGGTTTTGTTGGTTGCCCAGGAGCAGAAACTCGACATACGTAATGGTTCGGAATTGAAAGTTCATGAGGATATGATTGTTCCTGCTGGCGATGCGATTGTAGTGTTCGACCCGTTTAGTGAGCCAATCATCGCCGAATTCGATGGAAAAATCCAATTCGTTGATATCAAGTTGGGGACAACGCTTAAAGAAGAAGTAAACGCTGAAACAGGGAGTATTGAAAAAAAGATTACCGACCATATCAGTGAGACCTTGCAGCCGCGTATCATGATAATCGGTGAGGATCAAGAGGCTTTGGCAACGTATCACTTGCCAGCTTCAAGTTATCTCAACATTGAAGACGGTGTAAAGGTGAAAAAAGGTCGGATCCTTGCAAAACTTCTTAAGGAAAGCATCAAGACCAAGGATATCACCGGAGGACTTCCGAGAGTCGGTGAATTGTTCGAGGCACGCAGGCCGAAAAATCCTTCGGTTCTTTCAAAAGTCGAAGGTGTTGTCAAATTTGGCTCGGTCGTGAAAGGCAAGAGAGTAGTGGTTGTCGAAGATGATTTTGGTCATGAATTCAAACATTTGGTTCCTATGAGCAAACATATGCTCGTTCGTGACGGAGATCGTGTTGAAGCTGCCGAACGCCTTTGTGACGGACCGATTGATCCACATGACATCTTGGATATTCTCGGTGAGAATGCCTTGCAATCATTCTTGCTCGATGAAGTACAGGAAGTATATCGCCTTCAAGGTGTAGACATTAATGATAAGCATCTTGGCGTTGTGGTTCGACAAATGTTAAGAAAAGTCGAAGTAATTAATGTTGGCGATACTGGATTCATACAAGGGCAACAGGTCGACAAATACAGATTCCATGAAGAAAATGCCAGGGTAATCCGAGAAGGAGGACAACCGGCAGATGCACGACCGATGCTATTGGGTATTACCAGAGCTTCGCTGAGCATCGATTCCTTCATCTCTGCCGCTTCATTCCAGGAGACTACCAAGGTATTGACAAATGCTGCGATTGCTGGTAGTAGAGATGTGTTGCGCGGCCTAAAAGAGAACGTAATCATCGGACATTTGATTCCTGCGGGTACCGGTATGAAACGGTATCGGAGCATCAAGGTCAAAGAAGAAAATCCGATTGATCTCGGAGAGAAAGTGCAGTCAATCATGGGGTTGCGTCGGTCGGAAATGTATGCCGATGACGATGACTTCGAATTTGACGATTTGGGAGAGACAATATCCGAAGGTGAAGTTCCTGAAGAGGATGAAGGCGACGAGGATTGATCTCGTGTCTTTCCTCTGACGGCATGTGGAACTTTACATGCTGACTTTGGAGACGAAATATAGAAAGTGAGGCCAACTGAAATGGTTGGCTTCTCGGGATGCCGGGTATATGAAATCCGTCATTGTTACTAAGAACAAAGGGAGTGTATCGAACAGATGCCTACTATCAACCAATTGATACGATATGGACGAACATCGAAGGCTAACAAAACGAAAGCTCCGGCTCTTCAGGGTTGTCCCCAGAAGCGTGGTGTATGCACGAGGGTTATGACCGTAACACCGAAGAAGCCGAACTCAGCGTTAAGAAAAGTTGCCCGTGTACGTCTTTCTAACGGAATTGAAGTGACCGCCTATATCCCAGGTATCGGTCACAATTTACAGGAACACTCCGTCGTGCTGATGCGCGGTGGAAGAGTTAAGGACCTCCCTGGTGTGCGTTATCACATCATCAGAGGAGCTAAAGATACCCTTGGAGTCTCTGATCGCAAGAGAAGTAGGTCCAAGTATGGTGCTAAAAAGCCAAAAGCTTAAGGGAGAGATAAGAATATGGCAAGAAGAACAGTGGCACCGGTGCGTGAAATCCTCCCCGATGCAGTGTATAACAGTATTGTAGTTGAAAAGTTTATTCGTCGGATGATGCTTGCTGGAAAGAAATCCATCAGCACTTCCATTATCTATCAAGCCCTTGCGACTGTCGGTGAAAAGAGCGGCGAAGCTCCTCTGGATGTATTTCTGAAAGCTCTTGAAAACGTAAAGCCGGTAGTTGAAGTAAAGTCAAGGCGTGTCGGCGGAGCTACCTATCAGGTTCCTGTAGAGATTAAGGATAATCGTAGGGAAGCTTTGGCCATGCGTTGGATCATTACCGCTGCAAGGGCCCGCAACGGTAAATCGATGAGCGAGAAATTGTCATCAGAATTGCTGGATGCATATGCCAATACGGGATCAGCTTTCAAGAAGAAGGAAGATACCCATAGAATGGCAGAAGCGAACAAAGCTTTCTCTTCGCATAATCGCTAATTTGTTTACTGCTTTTGATTGGATTGTGAAGGCCGGTGTGCAAATTGTATGTCGGCCTCTATTTATTTCTTTTTGTTTTTAGTAATTCGGCTTGACACATTTTGTCAAAGTCACTATAGTGGCAAAGGCGTCTTCAGAGAAGGCCTCTTGTGCTATTGAAGATGTAAGAGCCAAACCAATCATCCTGCTGGGAAAAGCACGGGTGGTAAGGTGGTTCCAGTTTACAGACTTTTGAAATCTGTACTATGTCGTGTACTCAAGTCGGTATTCGACCTCTGGATCCTTCCCTTATCCCTGTCCAACAGTATGCCGTTTGTCTCTCCATTTGAAGGTAAAGGCGTCTTGCCTTTATAGAAATGAAGTTTGTGACCTTTGAGAGAGTCACAAGGAGGAACTGATGGCTAAAGAAAAATTTTCAAGAACAAAGCCACATGTGAACGTTGGAACCATCGGTCACATCGACCATGGCAAGACTACCCTCACCGCAGCGATTTCAATGTATTGCGGACGCTCATTCGGTGACAAAGTCTTGAAGTATGATGATATCGACAATGCGCCCGAAGAAAAAGCTCGTGGTATCACCATTAATACCAGACACGTTGAGTATCAGAGCGCTCATCGCCACTATGCTCACGTTGACTGCCCGGGACACGCTGACTACATCAAGAATATGATTACCGGTGCAGCCCAGATGGACGGTGCGATTATCGTAGTTGCGGCAACCGACGGCGCGATGGCACAAACCAGGGAACACATCCTTCTTGCACGTCAGGTAGGAGTACCCGCTATTGTTGTCTTCATTAATAAGACTGATATGGTTGACGATCCCGATCTCATCGAGCTCGTTGAAGAAGAGATGAGAGACTTGCTCTCGTTCTTTAACTTTGACGGAGCAAACGCACCTGTTGTCAAAGGGTCTGCCTATGAAGCTTTGGAGCATCCGGATGATTCCGAGAAGAACAAATGCATCCAAGACCTGCTTGATGCGATGGATACCTATATTCCGCTTCCAGAACGTGCTGTTGACAAGCCATTCCTCATGCCGATTGAAGATATTTTCTCCATCTCTGGTCGTGGAACAGTTGTTACCGGTAGGGTTGAACGCGGTATTATCCACGTAAACGATCCTGTTTCAATCGTTGGTATCAAAGAAACAAAAGACACCGTTTGTACTGGTGTTGAAATGTTCAACAAGTTGCTTGATGAAGGTCAGGCTGGTGATAATATCGGAGCTTTGTTGCGTGGTGTTGACAAGAAAGAAGTTGTCCGCGGCCAGGTTCTTGCAAAGCCCAAGACAATTACTCCCCATGCCAAATTCCTTGGTACCGTGTATGTGTTGAGCAAAGAGGAAGGTGGTCGTCACTCTCCGTTCTTCAGTGGATACAGACCTCAGTTCTATTTCAGAACCACCGATATTACCGGAACTGTGACCCTTCCTGAAGAAAAGCAGATGGTGCTTCCTGGTGATAACACCGAATTGAAGATTGAATTGATCCACCCGGTAGCCATGGACAAAGGTCTCCGCTTCGCTATTCGCGAAGGTGGCAAGACTGTTGCTTCAGGCCAAGTAGTCGAGATTATTGAGTAATTATGACGAATGTCTTGCCCGCACCAAAAGTGTAGCGGGCAAGACCCGTTTTTTGGAGGAATGATGGCTAAGGATAGAATCCGGGTACGGCTGAGGGGTTTTGACATTGAGCTTGTTGAGCAGAGCGCAAAGGCTATCGTGCAGACAGTGGTGAAGGCTGGTGCCAAAGTCTCCGGCCCCGTACCCTTACCGACTCGAATCAACAAATATACGGTTCTGAGGTCGCCCTTTGTCAACAAAAAGTCTCGCGAACAGTTCGAGATGAGAACTCACAAGAGGTTGATCGACATTCTGGATCCTACATCAAAAGTCATGGATGCCCTGATGAAGCTTGAGCTTCCCGCAGGCGTGGATGTAGAGATTAAGCAGTGACTGAGTTGAGGTAAGAGATGTTAGGGCTTATCGGCAAAAAAATAGGAATGACACAGGTGTTTGACGCTAACGGCAAGCTTACTCCTGTGACTGTAATAAAAATAGAGGATAACGTGGTTGTTGAGAATCGCACCGTTGAGAAACACGGCTATAGTTCATGCGTTCTCGGTTCCTTCGACAAAAAGAAGAGCCAAACCACGAAACCGTATGCAGGGCAGTTTGAAGGTGTCTGTGCGCCAAAGAAGACACTTGTCGAGATGCGTGATTTCGATAAGGAAGCTGCAGTCGGCGAAGTGATGGGTGTAAACATGTTCAAAGATGTCATGTTTGTTGATGTGGTCGGAACTTCGAAAGGTAAAGGATTCCAAGGTGGTATGAAACGTCATGGTTTCGCCGGAGGAAGAGCAACCCACGGTTCCAAGTTCCATCGCGATATCGGTGGTACTGCCATGTCATCATCCCCCTCTAAGACTTTTAAGGGTAAAAAAATGGCTGGTCGCATGGGGAATGAACGGGTCACTGTTCAGAATCTCCGCGTGATTCGTGTCGACGAAGAGATGCAGGTGTTGTTGGTGAAGGGAGCGATTCCCGGTCCCGCCCAGAGTGTCGTCATCGTGCAGAAAGCGAAGAAGAAGTAGAGGCGAGATATGGAAACGAAAGTCTATTCAATTAAAGGTGAAGAGTTACGTACCATAACACTCAATGATGAGGTATTTAATCGAGTCGATTCAGACGAAGATAATAATACGAATAAGTTGAGTACTGGTTCGATCTACTACGCCGTGAACAATGAGTTGGCAAACCGCCGTGTTGGAACTGCCTCCACAAAAACTCGTGGCGAAGTAAATTATAGTAATGCGAAACCCTATAAGCAGAAGGGAACAGGTAACGCCCGAGCCGGAGATAAGAAGTCTCCGATTTGGGTAGGTGGCGGGACGATTTTCGGACCGAAACCCAGAGATTACAGCTACACGATTCCCAAGAAGATTAAGCGTCTTGCTATGAAATCGCTTTTGTCACTCTCTGTGCAAGAAGATCGGCTTGTGGTGGTTGAAGATTTCACCGTGGAAAGTGGTAAGACTAAGGATTTGGCTGCGATTATCAAGAATTTTGTGAAAGATGAGAAGCGCACGGTCCTTATTCTGAAAGACGATGATGTTATGATGCGGCGTGCTGCGAGGAATATTCCTTACTTACGTGTTCTTTCTTTTAACCGCCTTTCTGCGAAGGAACTCCTTTACGGAAGAAAGGT
Organism: Spirochaetales bacterium; assembly: GCA_012523305.1. Taxonomy (GTDB): domain Bacteria; phylum Spirochaetota; class Spirochaetia; order Sphaerochaetales; family Sphaerochaetaceae; genus JAAYDK01. The sequence goes on along the minus strand of JAAYIV010000019.1, from coordinate 34,556 downwards.
TCTGGTGCTGGAGCAGGCTGCAACGAATCTTAACGAGTTCTACGGGGACAAATAAGGGGCCGAATGTGAGAGCAGATCAGATAATAATCGAACCTGTGTTAACCGAGAAATCGAACTTGGCACGGGAAGCGGAAGCTAAAAAGTACACGTTCAAGGTCCACATGGACGCGAACAAGTTCATGATCATGGATGCAATTAAGGAGCTTTTCAATGTGAAGGCTACCAAATGCAATGTAATGATCATGAAAGGAAAACCGAAATTTACCCGGACGAAAAGCGGTCATATCGCTGGTACGACGGGTGATTGGAAGAAAGCAGTCGTAACCCTTGAAAAAGGGCAGTCGATCCAAGCTATCGAAGGTGTTTAGGAGGTAACAAGTCATGGCACTTAAGAAATATAAACCGTACACTCCTGGACTCCGTCAGAAGACCACATTGGTATTCGATGATTTGACGACCGATACGAGCGAAAAGTCGTTGACCAAGAATCTTCATCGTGGTGCGGGACGCGACTCCTTCGGTCGCATCAGTGTTCGACGCAGAGGCGGCGGTCATAAGAGAGCTTACAGAATTATTGACTTCAAGCGTGATAAGTTTGGTGTTCCCGGAACGGTTAAGACAATTGAATATGATCCTAACCGCAGTGCTAATATCGCTTTGGTATTCTATGCTGATGGTGAAAAGCGCTATATCCTCGCTCCGAAGGGCATCAAAGTAGGTATGAAGGTTCTTAGTGGTCCCGATGCACCAATCGAAGTCGGCAACGCATTGCCTATGAAGAATATACCTCTCGGCCTTACCGTACATAACATTGAGCTTCAATTGGGTAAGGGTGGACAAATGGTTCGTAGTGCTGGTTTGGGTGCGACAATCGTGGCCAAGGAAGGCGACTACGTTACTCTCAAGTTACCTTCGGGCGAGATGAGAATGGTGTTCGGCGAATGCATGGCTACTCTTGGGAATCTTGGGAACGAAGACCATATGAACGTATCACTGGGTAAAGCCGGCCGCAACAGATGGCTGGGCAAAAGGCCAAAGGTACGCGGTGTAGCGATGAACCCTGTCGATCACCCGCATGGTGGTGGTGAAGGAAAAACGGCCGCTGGGCGTCATCCTGTGACTCCGTGGGGACTTCCCACTAAGGGGTACAAGACACGCAAGAAGAATAAGCCTTCGGGCTCATTCATCGTGAAGAAGCGGAAGTAGGAGTAGAAAAGTGGCTAGATCAATCAAGAAAGGTCCTTTTATTGAGAAAAAGCTTTTTAAAAGGATTTCTGAAGCAAACAAGTCAGGCCAAAAGCAGATGATCAAGACGTATTCTCGTACTTCCACGATCATCCCAGAAATGGTTGGTTATACGATTTCCGTCTACAACGGCAAGACCTGGGTGCCGGTGTTCGTCACGGAGAACTTGGTCGGGCATAAGCTCGGTGAGTTTGCTCCCACTCGGATCTTCCGTGGCCACACTGCTAGTGACAAGAAAGCGAAAAAGTAAGCGGGTAGGATAACGAAATGGAAGCAAAAAAAGGTTTTAGAGCATGTGCAAAGTACTTACCGGCCTCCCCTTCAAAGGTTCGCCCAGTCGCTGACCTGGTGAGGAGAAAGCCGTATGTCGAGGCCATGGCAATTCTTGACGCTATGCCCCAGAAGGGCGCCTATCTGATAAAAAAGGTAGTGCAATCAGCTGCGGCAAATGCAATGAGCCAAAATAAGCGCCTTGACGAGGAACAACTCGTCGTTGCGGAACTATGTGTAGATGATGGTCCTCGGATGAAAAGAGTTTGGCCGAGGTCTCATGGAAGACGTGACATACTGTTGAAAAGACAGTGCCACATCACTGTAGTGCTTGACGAGAAGGTGGGGAAATAAATGGGCCAGAAAGTTAATCCGATCGGTCTCCGTTTGGGAGTGAACAAAACGTGGAAATCCAAGTGGTATGTTGATCCGAGGGAATATGCGGCGACGTTGCATGAGGATCTTAAACTCCGCAAGGCGCTTCTGTCTTGTCCCGAGGTTCAGGGTGCGGAAATCTCTGATGTAGAGATAGTTCGCAAACCCCAACGAGTTTCATTGACAATCGCAACCAGTCGCCCTGGTATCATTATTGGCTCGAAGGGTGCGAATGTCGAAAAACTTGGTGCACGTCTGCAAGGCCTCACGGACAAGAAGATCCAGATCAAAATTAAAGAGATAAAGAAGCCCGATGCTGATGCTCAGCTTATCGCAGCTAATGTGGCCAAGCAGTTGGTTAACCGTGGCAGCCATCGCAGAGCATTGAAGACTGCGATTTCCAAAGCGATGCAAGCCGGAGCCCAAGGTGTCAAGATTAAAGTGTCAGGACGTCTTGGCGGTAAGGAAATTGCTGGATCTGAATGGTTGAAGGATGGAAGGATTCCATTGCACACTTTAAGATCCGATATCGATTATGGGTTTGCTCAGGCGAATACCACCTTCGGTGTCATCGGAGTAAAGGTTTGGGTGTTCAATGGCGAAATCCTTGACAAGTCAAAGAAAGACGACGCCGGTCTTTTGGTGCGCAAATCACCCAAAGAGCGTTTGGAAGGCGTTGAGGCAAGGAGTTGATGCACCATGCTTAGTCCTAAGAGAATAAAGTACCGGAAGAAGCAGAGAGGGACGCGAGACGGTGTCGCGCATCGCGGTAATTACCTTGCGTTCGGCGAATTTGGCCTTATCGCGGTTGAACCAAAATGGATAACCAACAGGCAGATTGAAGCTGCCCGTATTGCAATGACCCGTCACATCAAACGTGGTGGAAAAGTGTGGATCCGTATTTTCCCCGATATGCCTTTTACCAAGAAGCCTGCCGAAACAAGACAAGGAAACGGTAAGGGGAATCCCGAAGGTTGGGTCGCCGTGGTGAAGACAGGTGCGGTTATGTTTGAGATGGGTGGAGTAAACGAAGAACTCGCCCGCGAAGCTCTTCAACTCGCCGCCTCGAAGCTTCCCATCAAGACAAAGTTCATTATGAGAAGGGATGTGGAGTAGGTTATGAAAAATTCGTATTCTGACTTGACCTATGCGGAATTAGTAGCAAAAAGGGACGAGCTTCGTCGTGAAGCTTTAAACCTGAGGATGGCGCGTGTACTCGGTCACGTAGAGAATCCATTGGCAATTAGAACGACCAGAAGACAGATTGCCAGGTTGAACACGCTCATCCACGAGTATGCTCTCGGCATACGTGTCAAATCGAAATAAGTGAGGCTCGCGCCGTATGGAAGCTAACAAGAAAAGATTCACCGGATTGGTGACAAGCGACAAAATGGACAAGACCATAGTTGTTGCGGTTTCGACAAGAACTCTTCATCCTCTCTACAAAAAGTACGTCAATCGTACCAAGAAGTTGAAAGCTCACGACGAACGCAATGATGCTCACATTGGCGACATGGTGCGTGTGGTCGAATGTCGTCGACTCAGCAAGGACAAATGCTGGCGCCTAGAGCAAATCGTCGAACGGGCGAAGTAATCGTCAAGGAGCAACGCCATGGTACAGATGCAAACATATTTGAATGTAGCGGATAATAGTGGGGCCAAACGGGTTCAGTGTATTAAAGTCCTTGGTGGCAGCCATCGGATGATAGCCGGAATCGGTGATATCATCGTAGTGGCCGTCAAGGATGCACTCCCCAATGGCACTATCAAGAAGGGTGATGTCTTGAAAGCTGTTATTGTCCGGACGAAAAAAGAATACCGAAGACCTGACGGTACCTATATCAGGTTCGATGACAATGCTTGTGTAGTCATCGATGCCAACAATAACCCGCGCGGTAAGCGTATTTTTGGGCCGGTTGCTCGCGAACTTCGTGAAGTCGGTTTCGTAAAAATCGTTTCTCTTGCGCCGGAAGTGTTGTAGGAGTTGGGAACATGAAGCTGAAGAAGAATGACAACGTCAAAGTTCTAGCTGGAAAAGACAAAGGTAAATCTGGTCGGATTTTAAAGGTTGACCGCGAGAACGAACGAGTCGTTGTACAGAGTGTCAACCTGGTGAAAAAGACGATGAAGAAACGTAACCAGCAGGACCAAGGTGGCATCAAAGAGATTGAGGCACCGATCCACGTTTCCAATGTAGCGTATCTGTTGAAGAACGGAGATACTACTAGGATTGGTATGAAGATCGACGAGAACGGCAAAAAAGTACGTTTCGCAAAGAAAACCGGGGAAGTGATCTGATGGATAAGTTTATACCTAGCTTGAAGAAAAAATACCTCGAGAGTGTTGCTCCTGAATTATATAAAGAGTTCGGGTACAAGTCTAAGATGCAGGTTCCCGCAATTGAGAAAATTTCTGTAAGTGTCGGTGTCGGTGAAGCTATCGTAAATAAAAAGCTTCTCGATGCGGCAGTGAAAGAATTGGAACAGATTACAGGACAGCATGTGGTGAAAACCAAGGCAAGGAAATCCATTGCAAACTTCAAACTGAGAGCAGGAATGGAAATCGGTGCCATGGTCACACTTCGCGGTGAGAATATGTGGTTCTTTTTAGAACGCCTTATTGGTGTTGCTCTTCCTCGGGTCAAAGACTTCAAGGGAGTGAATCCGAATGCATTCGACGGGAACGGAAATTATGCTCTTGGAATTTCCGAGCAAATCATTTTTCCTGAGATCGATTACGATAAAATTGAGCGGGTAAGTGGTTTGAACGTTGCAATCGTGACGACGGCCAAGACCGATGAAGAAGGGTTCGCCTTGCTGAAGAAGCTTGGAATGCCCTTCAGCAAATAAGGTGGAGTAACAGAGATGGCAAAAAAATCAATGATCATCAAGGCGAACAGAACGCCGAAGTTCAGTACCAGGCTAGTACGTCGTTGCAAGATTTGCGGACGTCCTCGTGGGTATATGCGTAAGTTCGAGATGTGCAGGATTTGCTTTCGGAAGTTGGCCAGTGAAGGACAGATTCCTGGTGTCACCAAATCCAGCTGGTAGGAGAAGAAGATGGCTATAAGTGATCCTGTTGCAGATATGCTGACAAAAATTAGGAATGCTAGCCAGGCTAGGCATGAGAAGGTGGAGATTCCCACATCGAGGATGAAGCTCCAGATCGTGAAGATCCTGAAGAATGAAGGGTATATCAAGAATTTTAAAAAGGTCGTGAATAAAGACGGTTCGAATTTCATTCGAGTGTTCCTTAAGTACGACGAGAAACAGAACCCCGTACTTCACGGAATTGATCGAATCTCGACTCCCGGGAGAAGAGTCTATTCGGGGTACCGCGATATGCCTAGAGTCTACAATGGCTATGGAGTCGTGGTCGTATCGACTTCTTCTGGAATCATTACCGGAAAGAAAGCGAGCGAGAAGAAGGTTGGCGGTGAGCTGATCTGCACAATTTGGTAAGGTGGTGGGATATGTCTCGAATAGGTAAGTTGCCGATTGCAGTACCCAAAGGCGTGAAGGTTGTTGTTGCAGATGACAATATCACTGTCGAGGGACCGAAAGGAAAGCTGGTGAGAAGTTGCCGTCCCGAGGTAGATATCGCCGTAACAGCCGATTCTGTCGTAGTGACGCGCAAAGAAGAAACCAAAACTGGTCGTTCATACCATGGATTGTATCGGCAGTTGGTGAACAACATGATAATTGGAGTATCCACTGGGTTTTCTAGAAAACTTCAGATTAATGGAGTCGGATACAGGGCTGAAGTCAAAGGCAACAGTCTTGTGTTGAACCTTGGCTATTCCAATCCGATTGAATTTTATATTCCGGCAGATGTAAAGATTGCCTGTGAAGGTCCTTCGGTAATTGTTGTCTCAGGTGTGGACAAACAAAGGGTCGGCCAAATCAGTGCCGAAATCCGCTCGCTCCGTGCTCCTGAACCGTACAAAGGTAAGGGAATCAAGTACGATAACGAGACCGTTAGGACTAAAGTCGGTAAATCCGGCGGTAAGAAATAAATAGGGTGACAAGATGAATAGGATTTTGGACAAGCAAAGAAAACGCGAAAAGCGTAAGGTTCGTATCAGAAAGCACATTTCCGGAACAGCAGCAAGACCAAGAATGACTGTATTCAGAAGTAATTGTCACATGTATGTCCAGGTCATCGACGATGTCGCGGGAACAACTCTCGTATCAGCGAGTAGTCTCGAACCCGAATTGCGCGATCTGAAAAATTCCGTTGAGGATGGACTCAAGCTCGGTGAAGTAGTTGGGAAGCGGCTTATTGAGAAGAGTATCGATACTGTGATATTTGATCGCAATGGATATCTCTTCCACGGAATCGTGAAGAGCATCGCCGACGGCGCAAGAAAAGCCGGGGTTAAATTCTAGGGGGATATGGTGGACAAGGCAGAGAGAAATAAAGATAACGAACTGGTAGAGAAGCTCGTAAACCTCAACCGTGTTTCCAAAGTTGTAAAAGGTGGTCGTCGGTTCTCATTTGCAGCTCTTGTAGTCGTTGGAGACCAGAATGGTAAGATCGGCTTCGGGTCAGGTAAAGCAAATGATGTAACCGAAGCTATCAGGAAAGCGGTGGACAAAGCCAAGGAACATATGATTACCGTTCCGATGATTCGATCAACGATACCCCATGAAACTGTCGGTAATTTCAAGGGTGCGAGTGTTCTCTTGCGCCCTGCAGTTCCTGGTACCGGCGTTATTGCCGGTGGGGCGGTACGCAGCGTAATGGATGCCTGCGGGATTAAAGACGTATTGAGCAAATCCTTGGGATCCAAGAATAGTGTTAATAGAGTGAAAGCTACGTTTGTTGCATTGGAACAATTGTTCGATGCAAAAGAACTCGCCAAGAGCAGGGGCAAAAACCTGATCGATATGTGGGGGTGATTCGATGGCCGATATGAAAAAAATCAGAGTGACTTTGGTTAAGAGTGTCATTGGTAGCCTCCCTGTTCAAAGGAAGACTGTCAAAGCTTTAGGGTTGGGGAAAATCAGCAGCTCTGTGGAACGTGAAGCAACTCCCTCTATCTTAGGGATGGTGCGGACGATTTCCCATCTGGTGAAAGTCGAGGAGATATAGTATGGGCCAGATCAAGGCACCGTTTGGTGCGAATACGAAAAAGACAATTGTTGGACGCGGAGCCTCCTCAAAGGGAAGAACTTGCGGTCGCGGAAACAACGGTCAGAATGCCCGATCCGGTGGCGGAGTACGTCCTGGATTTGAGGGTGGCCAGATGCCTTTGTATCGGCGATTAGCCCGAAGGGGATTCTCCAATTATCCATTTAAACAAGATTTTGAGGTTGTTTCCCTCGATGCGGTATCTGAAAAATATGAGGATGGGGAAGTAGTTTCCCTTGATTCTCTTAAGGATAAAGGTCTTGTAAAAGGCTATGACATCCAAGCAAAAGTCCTCGCAAACGGGGAACTTACTAAGAAAGTGGTATTCGAAGGCCTGAAAATCTCCGCAACTGCGATTGAGAAAATCAAAGCTGCGGGTGGCGAAATTAGATAAGAAGAGGGTCCAGATGTCTAATTCCCTAGTGAACATGTTCAGAATCGAGGAACTGAGGAAACGGATCCTCTATACCTTCCTGATGCTGGTAATTTTCCGGCTTGGAACATATATTCCTATACCGGGAATTGATCCTGAAGTATTGAAACTGTACTTTTTAAGCCAAAGCAATTCCTCTAGTATCGGTTTGACCGAATATTTGAACTTCTTTGCAGGAGGAGCATTTTCAAACTTTTCAGTATTCATGCTTGGTATCATGCCATACATCTCAACGCAGATTATTCTTCAGTTGTTGATGTTGGTCGTCCCCAGTTTGAAAAAGTTGAATGAGGATGCCGAAGGAAGAAAAAAGGTACAGAAATACACCAGATACGGTACGATTGTCGTTACGGCGATCCAATCGTATGTTGTAACGGTATATGCGAAATCAATCCCGAATGTGATGACCATTGGCATTGTCCCATTTACATTGATTGCAATTCTATCAGTTACGACAGGAACGATGTTTCTTGTTTGGATCGGTGACCAGATTACCCAAAAAGGTCTCGGCAATGGTATTTCATTGTTGATTTTTGCTGGTATCGTAGCTCGTATTCCGGATGCTATGATCCAACTGTGGAGAAGTGTACAGCAAGGAACCTTGAACCCGATAGTTGTATTGGTAGTATTGGTGATGTTTGCTGGAGTTGTTGCGTTGGTCGTTTGTGAGCAGCGTGGTCAAAGAAAAATTCCGGTTCAGTATGCCAAACGTGTTGTGGGACGAAAGATGTATGGTTCCCAAAATACCTATATCCCGTTCAGGATCAACCCGTCTGGAGTTATTCCGGTAATCTTTTCTTCGGCATTGTTGTCTTTTCCTGTACAGATCGCCTCGTCACTTGGTCCAGAGGTACGTTGGTTGCAAGCTGTTGCCGATTGGCTTGACCCGCAGGGAGCCCCCTATCTGATCATCTACACCCTGCTGATCATTGCGTTTGCTTTTTTCTATACCCAAGTTAGTCTCAATCCGGTTGAGATGGCTAAGCAGATCAGGGAGAACGGTGGATCGGTCCCTGGAGTGAGATCCGAAAAACTTGAGGAGTATCTTTCGAAAGTCCTCAACAGGATCGTATTGCCCGGGTCCTTGTTCCTCGCCTTCATCGCGTTGATTCCGACAGTGGTCCAGAAGTTCTTTAACTTCCCCACTTCTGTAGCGATGTTGCTCGGTGGAACTTCATTGATCATCATGGTCGGTGTCGATCTTGATACAATGAGTCAGATTGACGGTATTTTGAAGATGCACCATCACGACGGTATTTCGACCAAGGGCAAGATTAAAGCGCGGAACCTTTAGTAGGAGATGAATCGAATGAAAGTTAGAGTGAGTGTCAAACCGTTGTGCGATAAGTGCAAGGTCATCAGACGGGCTGGGGTGGTACGGATTATTTGCGACAATCCCAAGCACAAACAAAGACAGAGATAGAAGCTCGTTGCGAGCTAGAGAGGAGGCCAGTTGATGGCGAGAATTGCAGGTGTGGATTTGCCGAACAAGGCGGTAAAGATCGCATTGACTTATATCTACGGTATCGGCAAAGTCTCGGCAATTGAGATTTGCCGCAAAACCAATATCAATCCCGATGAGCGGATGAACAACCTCAGTAACGATGATGTTAACGAATTGAGGAAGTTGATTGAGAATGAGTTCAAAGTTGAAGGACGATTGAGAACTGAAGTTGCTCTCAATATCAAGCGCCTTATGGATATCGGTTGTTATCGTGGCTTGCGCCACCGCAAAGGTCTTCCCGTTCGTGGACAAAGGACTAAGACCAATGCCCGTACGAGAAAAGGCAAGAAGAAGACCGTTGCCGGCAAGAAGAAATAAGGAGAACTGAAAGTGGCTAAAGCTAAACGCAAAGTCAAGAAGACGGTATATGAGGGGAATGTATATATCCAGGCTACCTTCAACAATACCATTGTGACGGTTACCGATTTAACTGGAAATGCTGTATCATGGGCAAGTTCCGGCGGGCTTGGTTTCCGGGGTGCAAAGAAGTCAACTCCTTATGCTGCTCAGACCGCTACCGAAACTGCTGCCAAGAAGGCAATGGATTACGGTTTGCGTGAGGTGAATGTGTTTGTAAAGGGACCAGGAGTAGGTCGTGAATCTGCGATCAGAACCCTGGGTGTGCTTGGTTTGAAGGTGAGAAGCATTAGGGACATCACACCGATTCCCCATAATGGTTGCAGACCCAGAAAGACCAGACGTGTCTGATAAGGAGTAATAAGGAATCATGGCAAGATATACTGGACCAAAATGCAGATATTGCCGCGCGGAGAAGACAAAGCTTTTCCTTAAGGGAGAGCGTTGCCATACCGGTAAATGTCCTCTCGCAAAGAAGGCTGGATTACCTGGAAAGGATCCTCGCGCTCGACAAAAGAAGATGACCGACTACGGCATGCAGCTCAGGGAGAAACAAAAGCTCAAGAGAATGTATTGCATGTTGGAAAAGCAATTCAAGCTTACCTTCAATGAAGCAGCAAGAGTTCCTGGAAAAACTGGTGAAAACCTCATTATGTTACTTGAACGTAGATTAGATAACGTTGTGTTTCGCCTGCATTTCGCTAACAGCCGGAATCAAGCAGCCCAACTTGTCAATCACGGTCATATCTTTGTGAATGGAAGTCGTGTTTCAATTCCTTCGTATCGTTTGAAGCCGGGTGATGTCGTCTCCGTAGGTCCTCGTGGACAGAAGATGATCCTCATCAAAGAAAACCTCAAGGAGTTTACCAAATCAGGTGCTGCTCCTTGGCTCTCATTGGATCCGGATACCATGAAAGGTACCTTCCTTGCGGTACCCAGAAGAGCTGATGTAACAGAGGCCAAGGATATCAACGAGCAGCTGGTTGTCGAGCTCTATTCTCGTTAAGGAGTAACCATGGCACGTAAAAACCTGTTGAAAGGATTCAAGAAACCAAAGGGAATCACCTTTGAGCACAGCTTGGTCGAGCCCGACTCAGGCAGATTCATCGCCTATCCGTTCGAGAGAGGTTATGGAACTACGATCGGCAATACCTTGCGGAGAATTCTTCTCTCTTCTATCCAGGGTTATGCTGTTACCGCCGTGAAGTTCACTACTTACAACGAAGAAGGTCTTCCTCACCTTATTACGAGTGAATTCGAAGCCCTTCCCGGAGTAGTCGAGGACATAACGGAGATTATCAGCCGCATCAAGAAACTCAAGATCAAGATGCCCGAGGACATTGAAGGAACGGTATTGCTCATTGAATGCAAAGGCCCGGGAGCTGTAACCGGTGCTAATTTTGAACTTGATACTGTTGAAATTATCAATCGTGATCTTGTGCTGTTCACGATGATGGAAGATGCAAACCTTGAGATGGAAGTTCAAATCGATCTTTCTCGCGGGTATGTCCCTTCTGAGATTAATGAAAAATATATCGAAGAAATCGGCACCATCCCCATTGATGCAGCATTTTCTCCGGTAACAAGGGTGAAGTATACGATTGAACCGACACGTGTTGGGCAACGCAACGATTATGACAAGCTTATTTTTGATGTCTACACCGACGGTACGATTTCCCCTGAAAACGCACTTGCAGAAGCTGCGAAGATTGCTAAAGACCATTTTGCAATCTTTATCAACTTCGATGAGAGTATCGTGAATAGCAACGATGAAATTGACGAAGAGGAAGAACGCATCAAGAAGATTCTCAATACGTCGGTTGAAGAGCTCGAACTCACTGTCCGCTCAAGCAATTGCCTGAAAAACGCAAATATCCGTACGATTGGTGACTTGACCAAAAAGACCGAGGAAGAAATTGCCAAAACCAGGAATTTCGGAAAGAAATCTCTTTCTGAGATTAAGGAAAAACTGAAAGAGTGGAACCTCAGCCTCGGCATGACTGATTACAGTGTCCTGAAGAATTCAATCAGAATACCAGGGAACAAGGAAGAAGAGCATGAAGCATAGAATTGGATTTAACGCATTAAGCCGGAAATCGGCCGAACGAAAGGCCCTCAAAAGAAACATGGTGACCTCTTTGTTCAGGTATGAGCGGATTGAGACTACCAAGGCGAAAGCCTTAGAAATCAGACGTATGGCTGAAAAGATGATTACTCGTGCCAAAGTCGATTCTGTCCACACTCGCCGCATGGTCGGTCGTGATATCAAGGACGAAGCGATTCTAGCCAAATTGTTTACCCAGATAGCACCGCTGTTTGTTGATCGCAACGGGGGATACACCCGTATCCTTAAGACCGGCAACAGATTGGGAGATGCTGCTCAAATGGTAATCCTCGAGCTTGTAGTCAAGACTGAGAAACCTAAGAAGAAGGAAGCCAAGAAAGAGGCGAAGAAAGAGTCGTCCAAAGAAGATAAGACTGCCTCAGAAGAGACAGAAAGTGTAAGCGAAGAAGCAAAATAATTGCCTGAAGCATCACTACTAATACGTAATCATGTGGATTTGTTCTATTTGAGAACGTCAAACCGCCATTTAGCATGGCGGTTTTCTTTTGCCCACCACGTCCGATGAAACGCTCCTTAGCTTGACAAGTGATAAGCTCTACCCATATTATAGTAACACTACAATGGGGGAATGCATCATGGGAAAATGGTGGATCATCCCTCTTTGTCTGGCTTGTGTCTTTCTTGGTTGGTTCATTAGATGGATCTATGCAAGGTTCAAGCTTACTTCAATCGAACAAAAAGCGGTTCGATTGAGTCAGGAAGCTATAAAAGAGGCGGAAGCAAAGAGCAAAGAGCTGCTGCTTGAAACTCGAGATCAGTTGTTTAAAGAACAACAGCAACAGGAACGTGAGGCAAGAGAACGCAGAAGTGAACTTCAGAGAACAGAGCGACGATTGTTATTAAAGGAAGAGAATTTAGAACGGAAGCAATCAGAACTAGACGTACAGAAGAGACAGCTTGCAGACAGAGAGGCAAAGAGTCTCCAACGGGAGAAATTACTCTCCGATATGGAGGAGAATTGGCGGATTGAACTGGAACGTATCGCTGGGATGACTTCGGATGAAGCAAAACAGACGATTGTCGAGTCAATGCAAAACGAAGCGAAGCGCGACGCTCAATTGCTCATCAACAAGATAGAGCAAGACGCGCAAATGAGGGCTGACAAACTAGCAAGAGACATTATCGTTTCCTCTATCCAACGACTTGCTACTGAAGTTAGCTCAGAGGTGACCGTTACGACCGTAAGTCTTCCGAGTGATGAGATGAAAGGTCGTATCATCGGTAGAGAAGGCCGGAATATCAGGACATTGGAAACGCTTACCGGAGTTGATGTCATTATCGACGATACCCCTGAAGCGGTGGTCATCTCTTGTTTTGATCCGGTGAGGAAAGAAATTGCCCGTGTTGCTCTTGAACGGTTGGTGCAAGACGGAAGGATTCATCCTGCGCGGATAGAAGAAGTGGTGGCAAAAGTCACCAAGGAAATAACTCGTGTTATCACTGAAGAGGGAGAAAAAGCCCTCTTTGATCTTGGAATTCACAACATGAGCCAAGAAATGGTGAGGGCATTGGGTAAACTCCATTTCCGTACCAGTTATGGACAGAATGTTTTGTCGCATTCAAAAGAAGTTGCAGTATTGGCAGGAATGATCGCATCAGAAGTCGGTGCCGATCGGGAGATTGCTCGGCGAGGTGGATTACTGCATGATATCGGAAAGGGTATCGAGACTGACGGGGATGCAAACCATGCAGAGATGGGTGCGGATCTGGCAAAACGATTGGGAGAGGATCCAAGAGTGATAAATTCTATTCTTTCCCACCATGACGATATCGAACCGAATTGTGTGGAATCGGTCATCGTGCAAATTGCCGATGCGATATCGGCTGCCCGTCCTGGAGCACGTAGGGAGACGTTGGATAATTATATCAAGCGCCTCGAATCCCTTGAAGAAATCGCCGAAAGCTTTACTGGCGTTGATAAAGCATATGCCATTCAAGCTGGCCGTGAATTGCGAATCTTGGTGAACAACGATTCGGTTACCGATGACGGGGCCAAAGAGATTGCCAAGGGTATCGCTGGAAGGATCGAAGCCGAACTGAGATATCCCGGAAGAATAAAAGTAACTATCATCCGGGAGATGCGCGTAGTTGAATACGCAAGGTGACGGACTGAATTTTTATGGGAAAAGAACGACTTTTAGTGGCTCTGTTACTCGGTGATATCTGTGGAAAACCGGGGTGCAGAGCCCTTTTTTTAGGATTGCCTCAACTCATCAAGCGAACCAGAGCGGATATCGTTGTAGTCAACGGTGAGAATGCTGCCGATGGTTTGGGAATCACAGAAGAATTGACCAGACAATTCTTTTCGATGGGAGTACAAGTAATTACTAGCGGAAACCATATTTGGCACAGAGAAGATATCCTTCCCGTTTTGGAAAAAGAATCACGATTGCTACGACCCGCGAACTATCCCTCTGAAGCTCCTGGAAATGGTTTTACAGTATATGAAGTGGCAGGAATAAAGGTTGCCGTGGTGAATCTGCAAGGAAGAATCCAGATGGGGGCCATCGATTGTCCATTTCATGTAGGTGCATCAATTGTTGATAAGCTGAGAAGGCAAACACCGGTTATCATAGTAGATTTCCATGCAGAGTCTCCTGAGGAAAAGGAAGCTTTGGCTTTTCATCTCGACGGGAAGATCTCCTTGCTCGTAGGAACCCACACACACGTTCAAACGGCAGATGAAAAGATTTTATCGAAAGGAACAGCCTACATTACGGATATGGGAATGTCGGGACCGTTGGACAGTGTCATAGGTTCTTCGTCACAAATTGCCATAGAACGTCAACTAACCCAGATGCCGTTGCGAAATGTCGTCTCTGAAAGCCCTGCTTATCTGCAAGGGGTTGTTTGTACTATTTCGCCATCGACGGGCAAGGCGATGAGTATCGAACGGATAAGCGAACAGTTCGGGTTTTAGGAACTGCCGATGGCTTTGAAAAATAAACGGACGCTAACGGAACTTCTCGCGATGAAATATCCTGAATATGGCAAGGATAAAATCATTGCTTTAATCGCATGCAGGAAGGTCAAGGTCGATAATGAAATCTGTTGTGATCCCAGAGCGCTGTTTCATAATGATGTCCCAATAGTCCTCATCGAAGATATGTACGTTTCAAGAGGCGGAGTAAAACTGGATTATGCGCTGAATCACTGGTCGATCGATCCTAGTGGGAAGATATTTCTTGATGCAGGTTCATCGACAGGTGGGTTTACCGATTGCTTGCTCCGATATGGGGCACGACTGGTTCACGCTGTTGATGTAGGATACAATCAATTGGATTATCGCCTTAGGACCGATGCCAGAGTCATTGTTCATGAACGCCAGAATATAATGGATATACGGGAACTCGAGCCGATTCCCGATGCTGCGGTCGCCGACCTTTCATTCAGATCCATTCATAAGGCAGCTTCTCATCTCTTTAGCTTGATTTCAGGGGATTGGATTATCTGTCTTGTCAAACCGCAATTTGAAATTCCTAAAGGCACCCCCGGATTCAATGGAGTGGTCGATGATCCTTTGTTGATCCGAGACACGTTGCTTCATGTAAAAAAGTCGTTATTCGATGATGGCATAGGCATGAGGGATATAGTTGAATCTCCCATTCACGGAAGGAAAGGCAACCGAGAATTTCTAGCGCTTCTAAGTAGAACAGTATCGCTTGAAGAACCTACGATAGCTGAGAAGATTGAGCGATTGACAACCTGACCTCTACTGTAGCTTTTCACCTTCAACAAGTATAACGGTGTCCCGAATCGAAGAGAATGCGCGTAATGTTCTGTTTATTTGTTCTTTCGCGATATCGAACTCCTTTGATTCGGTGACAGCCCCACTAAGAAATTCTTTTGAAAGATCGACATATGCTACTCTTTGAGAAACTGTTAGCCCGAGTAACCGAGTTCCTTTGGGAATATATGAGATAGACCCCAATGTAAGAGCTTGGTAATTCGGGCCTGATAGCAAGTGCTCGATTGTTTCATGATACGGCTTTGATCCGGTAATGGAGATAAGAATTTCACGATACGATATCCCTTCGGACGTGGGAAGGGCGAACACCACGGTACCATATTGTTTGGTCGGTTCTGTGGTCGGAGCATTAAGGCGTTGCTGGATCAATTCCAGCATGCCAGATTCCTGGATGGAAGATGAAATGTCCGGAAGTGCGATGACCACCGTCAAAATGCCAACGGCAATGACCACAAGATACGCGATTACCAGAATCGAAAAATGTTTGCCGTCATGATGACCGTTATCCATGGTGATAAGCTTACACTATATTTACATCACATGTAAAACCCCGTATGATACAGTCATATATGAGAATACTGAAAGGAATCGCTGCAAGTGCCGGAATAGGTTCGGGGAAAGCGTTCCTATATGTACATGAAAAACCGATCGTACCCCGGAGCGGCATACATCCGTCAGAAGCTGAAGCTGAATCAGCTCGATTTTCTAAAGCTCGCGAATCGGTCGTCAGGGAATTGGCAACTCTTGACGGTCCGTTACTATCAACAGATCAGCGAAAGATCCTGGAAACCCATCAATTGATGCTTGAAGATCCTATGGTGCTCGATGCGGTACACCATGCGATACATGTTGAACACAAATGCGCTGAATGGGCGGTCGAAACAACAATGACCTCGTTAATAACAACCATCGAGCAATCCCAAGACCAAATGTTCAAGGAACGAAGTGCTGATATCTATGATATCGGCTGGAGAATTATCAGGACTTTGATGGGGAAGTTACGTCCTAAAATCTCAGGATTGCATGAACAGATTGTGCTAGTCGCAGATACGTTATTACCGTCAGAAGCCCTTTCGCTTGATCCTGAATACGTTAAAGCCATAGCTCTGAACGGTGGAGGAAGGACCAGCCATGTTGCGATTTTAGCCAGAGCACTTCAGATTCCTACGGTAGTAGGTTTGGGAAACATCACCAAAAAAATACAAGATGGCGAACATATCATCGTTGATGGAAACCACGGAGAAGTAGCGATTCGGCCGACCTCGGCTTCCGCACATCGTATGCAACAACAGTACAAACTGTGGGTTGCCCATGAAAAGGAATTGCGAGAGGTCGCCCAAATGGATGCCATCACGACCGATGGACATAGCGTGACACTAAAGGCAAATGTGGAAACTGTCGAAGAACTTGAAAGCGTGCTTGCCAACGGGGCTCAAGGTATCGGATTGTACCGATCGGAATTCCTATTCCTTAAACCGGGAGGAGCGTCTGAAGAGGAACAGTTTGTTGCCTATCGTGCAGTGCTGGAAAAGATGGGGAAAACAAAAGCCGTCACCATCAGGACAATTGATGTCGGAGGGGATAAAGTCATTCCGGGAATGGATGCCTTTGGAGAAGAAAATCCCATTTTAGGGTGGAGGGCGGTACGATTCTGCCTGTCACGCAAAGATATCTTCAAAACACAATTGAAAGCCTTGTTACGTTCATCTGTTTACGGGAAACTGAATATCATGTTCCCGATGATCAGCGGATTGGAAGAACTCAATGATGTATTGGAGATATTTGAAGAAGTAAAAGAAGAATGTTGGAAACAAGGGATCCCTTTTGATGAGGATATTGAAGTCGGAACGATGATTGAAGTACCATCAGCAGCACTCTGTTCCGATTTGTTGGCTCCGAAAGTTGATTTCTTTTCGATTGGTACGAATGATTTGATCCAGTATACGATTGCCGTCGATCGGGGTAATGAGAAAATTGCCTATTTATACCAACCGTTTCATCCTGGCGTATTACGGTTGATTTCAACAGTAATTAATAATGCTCATGAAGCAAAAATCCCTGTCGGGATGTGTGGGGAAATGGCAGGAGATCCTCTTTTTTCGGTATTGCTGCTTGGTCTTGGGCTAGATGAATTCAGTATGAGTCCTCAAAGCCTGTTGGAGATAAAGAGCATCATCCGTTCGGTATCCATTGAGGATGCGCAACGTTTGGCACGGAAAGTGATGGATATGGATTCGTATAAGAAGAGTAACACTTATGTAAAGGAATGGATGCATGAACGATTTGGAGATTTCACCACTGCGTGAACATACGCTTCCCATTATTTCGATTATCGGTCGGCCTAATGTGGGAAAGTCGACTTTATTTAATCGCCTTGTCAGAAAACGCAGGGCTATAACCGATGCCACCCCCGGAGTGACGCGTGATCCTATACCTGAGAAATGGTTACTCGGTAACCATAGGGTATTATTGGTGGACAGTGGCGGGGTAAAACTTGAACTTGAAGGACTTGATGGATTGGTCCGAAATAAGAGCCTGGGTCTGCTGAAGCATTCTGACGTTATCGTCTTATTGATGGATTGTACTGAAATAACTCCCGAAGACGAGGAGTTGGTTGAGCAGCTCCGTCCATATTCAGACAAAGTTATCCTTGCGGTGAACAAAATTGATGATCCTGTCAGGGATGATTTGGTGTGGAACTTTCATGTTTTCGGATTTCCAAAAGTCATCGGTATATCTTCGGCTCACGGGCTTGGCATAGATGTATTGGAAGAAGCTCTGCTTGAAATGCTCCATCTCGAAGAAATTGAAGAAACACCAGAAGAAGAGCAAAGTGTGAAATTGGCTGTTCTTGGCAAACCCAATACAGGGAAATCAACGTTAGTTAATATCCTCACCGGTTCCAACACTTCGATAGTAAGTGATATTCCCGGGACCACACGGGATGTCATTAAGGGAGACTTCTTATACAAAGGTACCCGTTATACTGTGTTGGATACAGCAGGAATCAGGAGAAAAAGCAAAGTTGATGAAGATGTTGAGTATTATTCTGTCAATCGTGCTATCGGTGCGATCGATGATGCCGATGTGGTAGTGCTCATGATCGATGCCATTACAGGATTGGTGGACCAGGATAAAAAAATCGCTCAGCTTATTGTCCGCAAAGGGAAAGGAGTAGTCCTCGTTCTCAATAAGATTGATTTGCTCCAAGGGATGGCCAATGAACTCCAAGCAGTGAAAGATAGAGCCCGTTTCTTGTTTCCGATTCTCAATTTCGCTCCGATCGTACCGATCAGTGCAAAGGAAAATTCTGATATTACAAAACTTCTCGATGTTGTGTGGCAAGTATATCAACAGTTGAATAAGCGAATCGATACCGCCCAATTCAATACTATGTTACGATCTTGGTCAGAGAGTTACCAACCGGTCCGTGGAAGTAGCGGGCACTTCAAAGTGTATTATGGAACACAGGTCAGCACTTCCCCGGTAAAATTCCTGTTCTTTGTCAATCGTAAGGAAGGGTTCCCCGTTCAGTATGTTCAATATCTAAAAAACGCCATCCGCAGGGATTTGGGATTTCCTTATATACCGATTACCATTGAACTGAAGGAGCGTAGGAGAAATACGCCGGAGATGAAATTGTGAATAGATTCGAAGCGGTATGTTTCGACGTTGACGGAACACTATATCCGAAGTGGATGATGAACTTGTGTCTGATGAAGACTGTTTATCCATCACCATTATTGGCATATCGTTACAGTCGTTTCCGCTCGTCGATGCGATCGCATCCTGAAATCTTAACCGATCCTCCGAACAGGGAAGGGTTTCTTCAACGACAGGCGATTTCAATCCTGCGGTCGTCGAAGAAAGCTATTGATCAATCAGCAATAACTGGAATTAACGAACAGATCAAGCGACAATTTCATTCCGTATGGAGTAATCCTCGTTTGAAACTAACGCCGTTTCCCTATGTTCGCGAAACATTTTTGGCGATACGTTCCATGGGATTGAAAATAGGGATCTTATCGGATTTCCCTTTGGGAACCAAACTGCAACTTATGGGCATTGATGATTTGATTGACGTTGCCATATGTTCGGAGGAGTCCGGATATCTGAAACCACATCCGGCTCCTTTTGAACTCATTTGTTCACGTTTGGAAGTCCAGGGCACATCGATTCTTTACGTCGGGGATTCTTATCCGAAGGATATACTTGGAGCTGCTGGAGTTGGCATGACGACCTGTCTGGTGTATTCTCCGGGGCGGAATCCTAATAGGAAAAAACAGGCTATGGAAAAATATCCGGAAGCTGATACAATTTGTTCGGGTTACAAAGAGCTCCTTGATTGGTGTATCAAAGTACAGAATGGAGGTGTGTAATGGAAGGAATGCCTTTATGGCTGCCAATCGTATTCCCCATTATCTTATTCGCAATCACACTGATTATCATTCTCGTATTGCGTCATGAAGATAAAAAAAGCAGAAAGCTCGATTTGGTGAAACGATACGTTGTCCAACATCAGGCTGAAATGTCTCAGTCGGTGGAACGATTCCGGTCAATAGCTGAAGCTGCCGAAGAATCAATCGCAAAGAAACAACAAGAAACCACTGTGTTAGTTGAACGATTGGTACATCAGCAACAAGAAATTCAGGATCACCTTGATGATTTGGACAAATTACAGAAGACATTGGCGGGTTATCAAGAAGTGATGGCTCAATTACATACGACTACCGAACAGGCCCAATTGCGAACTTCACAGGTAAAACAAGAAATCGCTAAAGTTGAGCAGGTACATCAACTTATCGACGATTTCTTAGCTCGTATTCCTGAAATATCCAAGACCATGGAAGAAAAACGAATTGATTTCGATACCATGGTCGGACAAGGGCAAAGAAATTTGGACAGTGCTTTGGAAAACACGATTATCAAAGCCAAGGAAAGAATCGACTACCTGCTTGAATCAGCCTTGAACCACACAGATCTGTCATTTCAGACGATGATCGGTACCGTACAAGCATTTTTACATGAACTTAATACGAGAACAGAGATTATTGAAGATGTTGTGAAACGCTTGACCGCGACATCTTCCGAGACGATGTTATCCCTCAGCAACGTACTTGATGAACGACGAGACGATTTAGAAAGTCGATCCAGGGTATTGGAAGAGCTTTCTACTCAAAGAAAGGAAATGGAACAACAGATTACGGCGATGACAATACAACGAGCCTCATTGTTGCAAGAACAGACCGAAATCGAACTTCAGATTGAACGAGATAAAGCCCAATTGGACGATTTGAGAGAACGCTTCGTCACTTCATCGGAGACCATCGAACAATTAAAGAAGGATGATCTCTTTTCGCTTGAAGCTGCAATTCCCGCCGAAGTTGAGAGTTCCCCCGAGAACTTAAACAATTATGATGAATCCTACGATGAATATGTCGGGCGACATATAACCATCGATCATGACCTTTCTGAATATACCGAAGAACCTCAAATCGAGACGTTGTTTGATTTGGATATAGACGAAGATTTGTTGGACGAATACGATGAAGAGCCTTCATCGGACGCAGAATTCGAAGAAGACCTCGAAGAACCTTTCGAAAAATATATATTCGATGATATTACCGAAGAAGATTACGACTATGAAGAAACCGATGATGATGTTTCTGAGATAGATCACATCTATTCAGATGAAGTATTGGACGAATTCGAACAAGACAACGAAGAATCGGAAGAAGAAGAACCTGCTAAGTTGGCTGAAGATACCGACAATCTAACGGAAATTCCAGATTCGAGAGACAAAAAACCGGTTGTTGATGACCAAAAGTTTGAAGATCATGATAAAGCGCCTATATCGGATATGACCCCCGCTAATCTTGATGACACCGAAACCACCTTCGATTTTGGTGAAGAAAAGCCGCGAGATCATGAAAGCCGTCCAGAAGAACAAGATGATGTGATCGAAGTAACAGAAGATTATAGAGAAACACAAGAAGATGGTGAAATTAAACCTATGGGAGATGGCGATACTGAAAGCTCCCTCGAAATGAAGGAAGATGAGCCTGATGATCCTGACAGCCTGTCTGTTGAACAAGATGAAGTAATCGATATGAAAGCAATTGATGAAGGAAATCAAGAAGAAGATGAACTCGAAGCAACAGATGGCAATGGTGCACATAAGGATCCGGATGATACGAAGGACATTCTCGTAACGCACAAAACTCCAATCATTGAGAAGATAACGGTAAGTGAAGAACTGGAAGACGGGGAGGAAGAAATCCAACTCGATGAATTTGATGATAATAAAAAATAGGGACACCGCTTGTCCAACTCATCCTGTGCATGATACATTCTGCAAGTACCGGGGATTCGGCGTCAATCGCGATTCCTGCGGAGCCGATGTACTACCGGTGCAAGTGCAACGGTAGGCTCCTTCACCCTAAAAACCTGTCGTTGCAGTCGCTTCGATTATTGATGGCAGGTAAATCATGGCAAAATTCATCTTTGTAACCGGCGGTGTTGTTTCCTCATTGGGGAAAGGAATCACCGCAGCTTCATTGGGCTGTCTCCTGAAGAGTCATGCTCTTAATGTGACAGTATTAAAATTTGACCCATATATCAATTTCGATCCGGGAACGATGAATCCATACCAACATGGTGAGGTGTTCGTTACCGACGATGGTGCCGAAACCGATCTTGATTTAGGTCATTACGAACGATTTTTGGATATTTCCGTAGGTCAATCCAACAATGTCACTGCTGGGAAAATTTATTGGTCGGTTATCCAAAACGAGCGAAAAGGGGAGTACTTGGGTGGAACTGTCCAGGTCATACCTCACATCACTAACGAAATTAAGCATCGCTTGATGTCACTTGCAGAAGAAAGCAAAGCCGATGTGGTGCTCGTAGAAATCGGAGGTACGGTAGGTGATATCGAAAGTCTTCCGTTTCTTGAGGCTATCCGACAGATGAGACGGGATGTAGGCAAAGAAAATACGCTGTATCTTCATGTCACCCTTGTCCCTTACATCGCCGCTGCAGGGGAATTGAAGACAAAACCCACTCAGCATTCGGTTAAAGAATTACGCAGCATAGGCATACAGCCGGATTTCATCATATGTCGTTCCGACAGGATGATGCCGCCTGGGATGCAAGAGAAGATTGCCATGTTCTGTGACGTGGACAAAGAGGCGGTTATCTTGAATCCTGATTTGCCATCGATCTATGAAGTTCCGTTATTATTCGAACAAGAACGTCTTGATTCGCTCGTATTGGATAAATTACATATCAATTCGATTAGCCGAGGATTGAAGCAATGGGCGGCGATGGTCAATCGGATGAAACATCCTGACCGTACCGTTACCATCGTATTGGTCGGAAAGTATGTTGAGTTATCAGATGCATATTTGAGCGTGGTTGAAGCTCTGAATCATGCGGCTTTTTACCACAAGGTACATATTGATTTGATTCGTATCGATGCGGAGACGATAGAACGTTCTAAAGTAGAAGAAGTTGTGGATTTACTTGGAGAAGCTGACGGGATCCTTGTCCCGGGTGGTTTCGGGACAAGAGGTATCGAAGGTAAAATTTCAGCTATTCGGTTTGCCCGTGAACATGACATCCCGTTCTTAGGTCTTTGTCTCGGCATGCAGTGTGCAGTTGTCGAATACGCACGCAATGTTGCGATGTTGAAAAATGCTGCCAGTACAGAGTGGTACCCTGAAACTCCGTATCCGGTCATTGATCTTATGCCTGACCAAATGGGAGTTGAAAAAGGAGGGACCATGCGTTTAGGCAGTTATCCATGCGCTATTGATTCGGCAGAGACGATGTTATACACATGTTATCAAAGCCACCATATTGATGAAAGGCATCGTCACCGCTATGAATTCAATAACGAGTATCGGTCAACTTTGGAAGCTTCGGCCTTAGTATTTTCAGGATTGTCACCTGATGGGACCCTTGTCGAAGCGATTGAACTGCCCGGGCATCCCTGGTTCGTCGGTGTTCAATATCACCCGGAATTTAAAAGTCGTCCAAACAAGCCGCATCCACTATTTCTAGGCTTTTTAGGAGCTGCAATTTCAAGATAATGAGAGGAAACGATAGGAAAGTATTGTTTGTCACTTGACGCTTCTATGCAGAGCTGAGTATGTTTGTCGAGGCTGCCGGTTGGCGGTCCATACACATGGACATAGAAAAAAAAGGATCTCTATCACCGTCAGTTATTAGAAAATTATGTGGGGTTGCCATGAGCAAGAAAGAAATTAATAGTTCCAAACAAGATGAAAAGAAGAAAAAGGCTCCTAGTAACGACATGACTGCTACCGATAAGGAAGTGAAAATGGACGGTACTGAAGTTCAATCTGGAGATACTTCATCTTCGGTTTCTCCCCAAGAAGCAAAAATCGCAGAATTGGAGGCGGAAATAGCCCGTCTTGCGAAGGAACTTGAAACTGAAAAAGAACAATTCATGAGAAAAATGGCAGATATGGATAACTATCGGAAACGACTGATCAGGGAAAAAGAATCGGCGATTTTATATGCGAATGAAAAACTCATCAATGACCTGGTTCCGATTCTCGATGATTTTGACCGTGCGGTGGCAGCTTCCGGCACCGCAACCGATGTGGATTCATATGTTGAAGGCATCAAGATAATTCAAGCACAGTTTGTTGGAATGCTTGAAAAGAATTGGGGTCTGAAAGTGATGGAGCATACCGAAGGCAAGGAATTCTCACCTCATGAACACGAAGCGTGCATGATGGAGCAAGGCGAGCAATATAAACATGATACTGTCCTTGCCGAATTGCAGAAGGGGTATTATCTTCATGATAGGGTTTTAAGGACCGCAAAGGTCAAGGTGGGTAAACCCCTTTAATAGTGTTGCGGTTAACATTTCACTGAGCGGATGACCGCTTTCCGTAGAAGTGTAAATCCATAAAATTTGAAGCTGATTCAAGGAGACTTACTATGGCAAGAATAATTGGAATCGACTTGGGAACGACGAACTCCTGTGTGTCGGTTATGGAAAACGGTGAACCGTTCGTCATCCCCAACTCCGAAGGGCAAAGGACCACGCCCTCGATCGTGGGATTCACTGCGAAAGGTGAGCGACTCGTGGGACAACCAGCAAAAAACCAAATCATTACAAACGCTGAGAATACTGTTTCTTCAATCAAGAGGTTCATGGGTAGGCGTTTTACTGAGGTTCCCGCAGAAGTATCCAGAGTCCCTTATAAGGCAAGTTCAGGGCCTTCCGATGAGGTCCGTCTATCGATCAGGGGAAAAGAATATACTCCCCAAGAGATATCTGCGGCTATTTTACAAAAGATGAAGAAAACCGCTGAAGATTATCTGGGTGAGACAATTAATGAAGCAGTCATTACTGTTCCTGCTTACTTCAATGATGCACAGAGGCAAGCGACCAAAGATGCTGGAAAGATAGCCGGGCTCGAGGTGAAGCGAATCGTTAACGAACCTACGGCGGCTGCATTGGCCTATGGTTTTGGTAAGGATACGAGCAAAGAAGAGAAAATCGCCGTGTATGACCTCGGTGGCGGGACGTTCGATATTTCCATTCTCGAACTCGGTGATGGTGTGTTTGAAGTAAAATCAACCAACGGCGACACCCACCTTGGCGGTGACGATTTCGATCAGAAGATTATCGATTGGCTGGTAGAAAGTTTCAAAAAAGACACCGGCATCGATCTGTCAAAAGATAAGATGGCTTTACAGCGCTTGAAAGAGGCCGCTGAAAAAGCAAAAATAGAATTGTCGAGTACTAAAGACACCTCTATCAATCTTCCTTACATAACAGCGGACGCTTCGGGACCGAAGCACCTTCAAGTGGATCTGTCGAGAGCAAAATTCGAGCAAATGGTTGCGGATCTTATCGAGCGAAGCCGCAAGCCTTGTATGAATGCATTGAAAGATGCGGGTTTGTCTCCGAAGGATATCGATGAGGTTATTTTGGTTGGAGGAAGTACCCGTACCCCGGCAGTCCAGGCAATCGTAAAAGAAATCTTCCAGAAAGAGCCGCATAAAGGCGTCAATCCCGATGAAGTGGTCGCAATGGGTGCGGCAATTCAGGGAGGAATCTTAGGCGGAGACGTGAAAGATGTCTTGTTGTTGGATGTGACTCCGCTATCACTTGGTATTGAGACCTTAGGTGGTATTTCTACCAAGTTGATAGAGAGGAATACAACGATTCCAACCCGTAAAAGCCAAATTTTCTCAACCGCAGCGGATGGACAGACAGCCGTATCGATTCATGTCCTCCAAGGCGAGCGTGAAATGGCCAGTCAAAACAGGACGCTTGGTAAATTTGATCTTGTCGGTATTCCGCCAGCCCCGCGAGGAGTTCCGCAAATCGAAGTGACCTTCGATATCGATGCCAACGGTATCGTGCATGTAAGTGCGAAAGATCTTGGAACCGGTAAAGAACAAAAGATTCGTATTGAGTCATCATCCGGTCTTTCTGAAAAAGATATTGAGAAAATGGTGAAAGATGCTGAGTTGCATGCAGAGGAAGATAAACTCGAGCGTGAAAGAATCGAAGTGCGCAATGAAGCCGATAATTTGCTCTATTCCACAGAAAAATCACTGAAGGAATATGGAGATAAGATTTCTAGCGAAGACAAAGCTAAAATCGAAAGCGCTATGGAGGATCTCAAGCATACGATGACCAATGGCACTCCCGCTGAAATAAAGGCAAAAGTCGAAGCATTGCAACAGGCAGCTTACAAGTTGGCCGAAGAAGTATATAAATCAAGTGCGGCTCAACAGCAGGCAGCCGGAGAGCAGACGGAAAAGGCTTCATCTACCGATACTAAGAAAGATGATGGGGTTGAAGACGCCGACTATGAAGTTGTAGACTAGAATCCATTATCTGAAGGAAGTGTCGTACCGTGGCAAAACGGGATTATTATGAAGTCTTGGGGGTTTCGAAAGGATCCTCCATAGATGAAATCAAAAAAGCTTACCGTAAACTGGCAGTTGCCAATCACCCGGATAAAAATCCGGGTGACAAGGCAGCTGAAGAACGTTTTAAAGAAGCTAGTGAAGCGTATGAAGTATTAAGTGACGAACAGAAACGTCAGGCTTATGACCAATTCGGTTTTGCCGGAGTTGATGCGAATGGAGCCCAAAACTATTCGAATGTATATCGTGATTTCAGCGATTTATTCGGTGGCGGAGGGTTTTCTGACATTTTCGAATCTTTCTTCGGAGGTGGGATGCGTTCATCGCGGGGCGGGCAACAGCGAGGACCCGCGGTCGGTGCCAATCTACGTTATGATGTGGATATTGATTTTAGAGATGCGGTGTTCGGAACAAAAGTTGAAATAGCGTACACGCATCAGATCCATTGTTCCACATGCAGCGGTTCGGGTGTGCAAAGTGGATCCGGAAGAAAAGTCTGTTCGACTTGTAACGGTGTCGGACAAGTCAGGCGAAATTCAGGATTTTTCTCAATAGCATCAACATGCCCCACCTGCGGCGGCGAAGGATATCTGATAGAAAATCCTTGTAATGATTGCCATGGAACAGGGCTGAAACGAAAACAACAGAAATTGAAAGTCACTATCCCGGCGGGCGTCGATACCGGAAACAGGATATCGATCTCCGGACAGGGCGATGCCGGCCCCAATGGCGGGCCTGCCGGTGATTTGTATGTGTATGTAAATGTTAGACCTCATAAATACTTTGAACGATCCGGCAATGACCTGTATTGTCAGATTCCTATTTCAATCACCCAGGCGGCATTGGGAGCGGAAATCGAGGTGATGACAATCGATGATGTCAAAGTGAAGGTGGCGATCCCTGCTGGTACGCAAAATGGCAAGATGCTTCGTTTGCGTAACAAGGGAGTCCCTCATTTGCGCAGTTCATTTGATCAGCGCGGTGACATGTATATCAAAATCATCGTCGATGTTCCGAAGAAGCTCAATCGGGAAGCAAAGAATTTGCTGAAACAGCTTTCGGATGCAATCGGAGAAAATTCATCTCCCGAACCTGTACCGTTTTCTGAATAGTTGTTATTGATAGTACATCACGATACTCCTGATAGAATATGAAATGTCTTTCTGTGGATTTTAAAATAGACTAATAGTAAAGAGTAGGCTGTAATGACGGATTCGACAACAGCTATGTGCACTGTGGAGGAGCGGGATGGGTCAGCGGATAACAGGATTTCATGCGATAGAGGAAGCAGTCAAGAACGCTCCGGCAGGATCGGTCCTTTATCTTTGTCGCAACAGTGAAAAACGTAATGATCGCCTTGAAGGTTTGGCTAAAGCCAATGGGAAAATCTCTATCCGCAAGATTGCAAAGATTGAGATGGATAGGATGGTACCGAACATCGATCACCGAGGTTGTGTGCTTGAACTTGGCGAATCAAAAAAAGAACGGCAAGGGTTGTTTAAGACAACCACTATAAAGGATTTCCTCAAGGACTTGCCTAACGATAAAGATGCTTTAATCCTAGTGCTCGATGGAATCACCGATGTGCAAAACCTCGGGGCAATATTGCGTAGCGCCGATCAATTCGCGGTTGATTTGGTCATCGTCCCCGATCGCCGAAGCGCTTCGGTAAACCCGACTGTTGCTCGAATATCTAGCGGCGCTTCCCAATATGTCCCCATTGCCCAGGTGGTAAACATAGTAAGAGAACTTGCCTTGCTTCAAGAACATGGTTTCTGGGTATATGGTGCTGATATGGATGGAGATTGTTTACCTTCGGTAATCTTCCCCAAAAGAACGGTTTTGATCATGGGGTCGGAAGGTGACGGAATGAGCCAGCTGGTTAAGAGAACATGCGATCACATCGTTGCCATCCCGACTGAAGGGCATATCGATTCACTCAATGTGTCTGTCGCTACAGGGATTTGTCTCTATGAAATAAGAAGGCAGCAAGCCCAAAGAACCGTATAATATAGTCATTTTCTATGTCATGGCAAATGACTTAATCCTCAATTATATGCTCCTGAATATCAAATTTATGCATCAAATAGTATAATCAATAAATAAATATGTAAAAACATACTGTGCAATCACTATTTTTATGGTAAACTTTTTCCCACACTAGAAAGACATGCTCATGCCTGCTAGCGCGAAACTCTACATTAAAGGAGAGAAAGAATGAAAAAGAGTTTGATTGTTCTGTTCGTTCTGATTCTGGCCAGTGGAATACTATTTGCTCAAGGTGCAGCAGAACCTGCAGCAGCAAAAGATTTCCACATAGGGGTGGTGACCGGAACGGTATCGCAGTCAGAAGATGACTTGCGGGGAGCTGAGTTGATGATTGCTGAATACGGTGCGGTTGCAAACGGTGGGAAAATCCAGCACGTTACGTATCCGGACAACTTCATGGACGAAGCCGAGACAACGATATCCGTTATTGCCGGGTTAGCTGACGATCCTCTTATGAAGGCGATCATCGTGAACCAGGCGATTCCAGGTACTACCGAAGCCTTCCGTCGCGTCAAAGAAAAGCGCCCTGACATTCTTTGTATTGCTGGTGAAGCACACGAAGATCCACCGGTAATCCAGAGTGCAGCAGATTTGGCTGTTAACAATGACTTCGTTGCCCGTGGATATCTGATCATCAAGACCGCTCATGATTTGGGGTGCGACACGTTTGTTCACATTTCATTCCCACGCCACATGAGCTACGAGACCATGAGCCGCCGCGTAGCGATCATGAGGGCAACTTGTGAAGAATTGGGAATGAAGTTCGTACTCGAGACCGCTCCAGACCCGACAAGCGATGTAGGTGTTGCAGGCGCACAACAGTACATTCTTGAAAACGTTCCTTCTTGGGTCGCCAAGTATGGCAAGAATGCTGCGTATTTCTGCACCAATGATGCTCATACCGACCCGTTGCTAAAACAATTGCTCGCTTATGGCGGGTATTTCATCGAAGCCGACCTTCCTTCCCCGTTGATGGGATATCCTGGAGCACTTGGTCTTGACCTTTCTGCGCAACAGGGTGATTCAGAAGCCATTTTGAAGGCTGTTGAAGCAGCCGTCGTAGCGAAAGGCGGAGCAGGTCGTTTTGGAACCTGGGCGTTCTCATACGGTATTGCAACTACTGCTGGTTTGACTCAGCATGCAATCAACGTAGTCAATGGTGAGTCTGAATTGCTCAAACTGTCTGATATCATGAAAGCGTATGGTAAATTTACCCCGGGTGCGGAGTGGAACGGCAGTTTCTATTCGGACACTTCCACTGGCGTAAGGGCGAAGAACCACATTCTTATTTATCAGGACACATACATCATGGGTAAGGGCTTCATGGGAACCCCATCTGTAACAATTCCTGACAAGTATTTCTTGATTAAGTAATTGATTAGTTAGAATTATTAGGGGGGAGTATCTCCCCCCTCTACTATTTCCGATTGGTTCGAAGAATCTGGTAGTACCAAGCAAGCTTTCTTTTCATTATAATGCGGGGAGCTGGCTTGGTATTGCGAGCGTAAGGAGGGTCCGGAAGGGCACTTTTTTTAGGGGATTTGCATATGGTAGATACTAGCGCTCCACTATTGGAGATGCGTAATATCAGCAAAGATTTTTTCGGGAACCAAGTACTTACCGATGTAAGTTTTTCTTTGCATAAAGGTGAGATTCTTGGTTTGGTCGGTGAAAACGGTGCTGGTAAGTCAACATTAATGAATATATTGTTCGGGATGGATGTTATTCAACTCACCGGTGGTTATGAAGGCGAGATGCTTGTCGATGGAAAGATTGTTGATTATACATCATCATTTGACGCTATTGCCGATGGGATCGGCATGGTTCACCAAGAATTTTCTTTGTTACCAGATTTTACTGTAGCTGAGAATATTTTATTAAATCGCGAACCAGAGAAATATTCGTTTATTTCTGAAGTGTTTGGAGAGCGACTCAACTCACTCGATAGGAACAGCATGAATGAAAAGTCCAAGAAAGCAATCGGAAAACTTGGAGTGGCGATCAATTCATCGATGCTTGTCGGGAGAATGCCGGTCGGGCATAAGCAATTCACAGAAATTGCCCGCGAATTGAGTAAGGAATCCACTAGAATATTGGTATTGGACGAACCAACCGCGGTCCTTACTGAACAGGAAGCTTCGATTCTTCTATCAGCCGTTCGTTCCCTTGCCAATGAAGGCATAGCAATTATCTTCATATCTCACCGACTTCAAGAGATTATCGATGTGTGTGATACGGTGTTGATCATGCGGGATGGAAAGATTGTGAAGAATGAAAAAGCACAAGACCTTACCATTGCCCAGA
The DNA here is from genome assembly GCA_012523305.1 of Spirochaetales bacterium. Lineage (GTDB taxonomy): Bacteria > Spirochaetota > Spirochaetia > Sphaerochaetales > Sphaerochaetaceae > JAAYDK01. Next base: position 4,090 of record JAAYIV010000019.1, on the reverse strand, counting down.
TTGCACGATGGATGGTGGGAAGGGAAGTCACCCACCATGCTGATCGAAGGTCGTTTGATTATGAACATTCATCGGTAATGCTTTCAATTAAGAACCTATGGGTCGATATGCCGGGAGAAACGGTCCGCAACGTGTCTTTGGATGTTCACAAAGGGGAAATCATCGGAATCGGAGGATTAGCAGGCCAAGGCAAGCTAGGGATCCCAAATGGAGCGATGGGACTGTTTACCGCAGGCGGATCAATTACTTTCGAAGGCAAAGAAATCGCTTTAAATGAACCGCGACGATTCCTCGACGCTGGAATGGCTTTCGTATCTGAAGATCGGCGCGGGGTCGGATTATTGCTCGATGAATCTTTGGACTGGAATATTTCTTTTGCTGCAATGCAGGTCAATGATAAGTTTCTTAAAAAATATCTCAACGGGATGCTCATGTGGCGGGATGAAAAGCAAATCCAAGCCGTTGCACAGCAATACATCGATGCGCTGGAAATCAAATGTACGAGCTATAGGCAGAAAGCCAAAGAATTGTCCGGAGGGAATCAACAGAAAATCTGTTTGGCCAAAGCGTTTGCCTTAACGCCAAAACTGTTATTTGTTTCAGAACCGACAAGAGGAATCGATATCGGGGCAAAATCTTTGGTATTGCAAGCATTGCGGGATTACAATGAAAAATCGGGAACTACTATCGTTATGATTTCTTCCGAATTGGAAGAGCTGAGGGCAATATGTGACCGTATTGCGATTGTGACCGATGGTAGAATTTCTGGAATATTGCCTGCTGAAACGCCATCTGAGGATTTCGGATTACTCATGGTGTCAAAGCGCGGTAATACAGAGGAGAAACCCGCATGACCAAGATAAAACAATTTATTCATTCTTTCGGTTGGCCTCGGATAATCATCGGGTTGTTCCTTCTTTCATTGTTTATCATTGCCCCTTTCGTAGGCATCAATGTCAGCACTTCTCTAAGTGATACGATCGTACGTTTCGGAATGAACGGAATCATGGTATTGGCAATGGTACCGATGATTCATTCAGGATGTGGTTTGAATTTCGGGTTGCCTTTGGGCATTATCGCCGGATTATTGGGTGGAACTCTTTCCATTGAATTCAATTTTGTGGGAAACGTTTCATTTTTAATGGCAATCCTTTTAAGCACGCCTTTTGCTGTTATCCTCGGATGGGGGTACGGGAAACTTTTGAACCGTGTGAAAGGCAGTGAGATGATGATCGCAACCTATGTCGGGTTCTCATCAGTTGCCTTCATGTGTATCATGTGGTTGTTGCTTCCATACAATCACCCGAGCATGGTATGGGGGTATGCGGGAACAGGTTTGAGAACCACTATTTCCACAGAAGGTTATTATTGGCATGTATTAAGTAATTTCTTAAAATTTGGCATCGGTGATCATTTTACGTTCCCGACAGGAATGATACTGTTTTTTGCTTTGATAGCATTTCTCATGTGGGCGTTTCTTCATACCAAGAAAGGAACGGCAATGACGGCCGTTGGTTCTAATCCGGTATTTGCCCGCGCTTCAGGGATTAATATCGATAAGATCAGAACGCTAAGCGTAATCATGTCCACATGGTTGGGAGCTATCGGTATCTTGGTCTATCAGCAAAGTTTTGGCTTCATACAGTTATATATGGGGCCGTTTTATATGGCATTACCTGCAGTTTCAGCAATCTTGATCGGAGGAGCTTCAGTAAACAAAGCGACAATATTAAACGTTGTTGTCGGAACATTATTGTTCCAAGGAATATTGACAATGACACCTTCGGTGATGAATTCGATAATTCATACCGACATGTCTGAGGTAATTCGTATCATTGTATCAAACGGGATGATTCTTTATGCACTTACAAGGAAATCGGAGGCCACACGATGAGTAAATTACGCGAGACCCGTGGTCAAAAAATAATTGGAGCCCTAGAGAAAAATGCAGTACCGATCCTGTTTGGAATTATTTGTCTTATTGGAATTCCTTTCAGCGGTTATTCATTGGGATATTTAGGGCAAGAAATCATAGTTCGCATATCTCGAAATAGCTTCCTAATCATTGCATTGCTAGTTCCGATCATGGCAGGTATGGGGTTGAATTTCGGAATGACCCTCGGAGCGATGGCTGGCCAAATCGGGCTGATATTCATGGTCGATTGGGGCATTGTCGGAATTCCCGGAATGATACTGGCAATGATTATTTCCACACCGATTTCTGCCTTCTTGGGGTGGATGTGCGGAAAGATTCTCAACATGGCCAAAGGCAGGGAGATGGTCACAAGCTATATCATCGGATTTTTCATCAATGGAGTTTATCAATTGATTGTTCTTTATGGTATGGGAAGCGTGATCCCGATAAAGAACACCTCGCTGGTCCTTCCAAGAGGATATGGTATTCGAAACACCGTCAATCTCATCACCATCAGAAAGGCTTTGGATAATCTTTTGGCGATACGATTCCTTGGAATCAGTATTCCTTTCGCCACCTTATTGATCATTGCGTTGTTATGCATATTCATTGTGTGGTTTCGCAGGACAAAACTGGGTCAGGACATGAGGGCTGTCGGCCAAGATATGGAAGTCGCTCGGGCCGCAGGCATACGGGTAGAACATACTCGAATTGTTTCGGTTGTGATTTCGACCATTCTGGCCGGTTATGGAATGATTCTATATTTGCAAAATATGGGTACGCTAAATACCTATAATTCACATATGCAGATCGGAATGTTCTCTATTGCCGCTTTACTAGTTGGCGGAGCTTCGGTGGCAAGAGCTTCGATCGGGAATGTCTTCTTGGGTGTTTCGCTGTTCCACCTCATGTTTGTCGTATCACCGCCGGCCGGGAAGCGAATCATCGGTGATGCCCAATTGGGAGAATACTTCAGAGTCTTTGTCTCGTATGGTGTCATTACGATAGCATTGGTGCTGTATGAGATTCGTAAACGAAGGAAAGCCGCACGTGGTGGGCTATTGCTAGCACAAGATCAAGTCGACAGCGGGGAGGTGGATGCATGAACATACATTTCACCCGGAGGAACTTATTCCAACTCTTTGCAGCAATCCTGATTATATTGATCGCTGTCCTGATGTTCATAATCGGAAAGCAACATGCCCTTCTTCTTGATAATAAGACTGTTGAGGACAGCGGAACAACATACCAAGCTTTCTCAATCGTCGAAGTACAGGTTAATAAAGAACCTGAGATTGAACTCGCTGCCCGTGACAGGGACAGGGTGGATGTCATGGGTCAGCGTCATAGGATTACGGTAACGTATACGGACCGATCATTCGAAGAACATGTGTTTGAGAAGAAATTCAGTGTGCCGATGAGTTATGCCATGGTGCTGATCAGCATCCCCGCATTGGTCGGCGGAGCTGATGAATCTGTATGGTTACAAGAATACATACCTCCGACTGCTGCGGTTGCTCCGGTATCGCAAGAACCAGAAATTGTCTCTGACGAACTGATTCCGACTGATTTCTAAAACGATTGATCGTTTGATGTAACCATATCGATAATAAAAAATCGCTATATTAAATGCTCACTGAAGATTAGATTAGATATCTATAGTAGTCTTCAGTAGAGCATTTTTTCGTTCGATGTTATAATAAATCTATCATTAGAAAATGGTTGGAGAATCTCTATGAAAAAATTATTGGTGTTGTTTCTTGTATCATTCATGAGTCTTTCAGTAATCTTTGCTACAAATACACAAAAGATTCATTCAATAGATTCAGAAGTGTATGATGCTATTACACTCCTGTATATCAGCAACGGGTATGCCCTTCCTTCAACCGGAGGGCCATGGAGTTCGGATGAATTATTGCTGATGCTCAGGAAGATAGATCTTAATTCCCTAAACGATGGGGCAAAGGCAACCTATGATTATGTGTTGGAAATACTTTCAGAAGGGGATCGCCCGGTACAATTCGGGCTTGATGTCGCACTCGAAGGATATTACCACACCGATACGGCAAATTTCGTTGACGAATCGGATTGGATTCGTGGTTATAACGAACGTAAACCACTTTTAGATATTATCCTAGAAACATGGCCATCAAAGCATTTTTATGGGTATTCATC